>JAUVCU010000031.1 GCA_030590715.1 Lentisphaeria bacterium | reverse complement strand
TAGGTCTCATACCTATACGTGGAATTTGTTTTTCAGATACGGGTGATTTTACGGTACATTTCGTCGCCCATGAAAAGTAATAGACCTTGTTTGATGTTTTTACCCAGCTATTTAAATCTTTTGCTCCATCAGGTGATAAGTCGTAAAGGCATATATCCTTGTTTTCATGCCAGATACCACTGCTTTTTACTCTTTTCAGGTAATCTAGAGTTCCTTCATTTTCATTAACTCTTAGGCCCCACTGATCGAGTTTGAGATCAAAAAACTTATTCTCAGCTTTATTCCCTTTGAGAACGGCAATTGTCGCCACTAGCTCTTTTGAAAATGGCAGGGTGTCATTGATCATTTTTGTCAGAGTCGTGCCGTTGTGTGGTGTGGAGATTGTTGTTAAGCTGTGGACCCAATTTTTGTTTCCTGAAAATAGAGACTTTTCTTCATCGTTTAATTCGGTCGGATGTCCATTTTCAAGAAGCTGAATCAGTATTCGAGCAGTCTGGCCTCCCATGCTATGAGCTATTATATGGATCTTATTGGTTTCGTCCCAATCGGGATAAATACCGGGAAATGTTCTTCCAAATCTCGCATGCCCTTTCTCCTTAGAGTGGCTTATCCCATAATCGACGACTCCTCCTTTGATGTATGCATACAATTCGCATGCTCTGTCCCAATTGCTGGAGTAGGGGCCGACAACAGCGGTGCGGCAGTCAAAACCTTTGTTATTCAGTTTTTCCTGAATATCAATAGAGCCGCCCCAGTATTTGTGTCCGAATAACTCATTTCTACCCCAGCCCTGAAAGCCGTGTAGTAAAATTATCGGATAATCATTTGATTGTGCATCGGTGTTTTTCATAATGAGCAAAGTCGTAAATAAAGATACTATTAGTTTTTTTTATCACGTTACAGCCTGTGGAAATCCCAGCTTAGAGGCTTATCTCCATCGTATGGCATGTAACCGTGAAAAATGCGCGGGTCATCATCGAAAACAAGCGGTAGAAAGTATTTATCTCCTTCCCACATTGGCAGTTCGCCCAGCTTATCAATATCGACCCATTCCAGCGGCCCTTCTTCATTTTTGGTAAAAGGAGTTCCGGTGAATTCTTCGATAAGAAAAATGAAACCTAACCAGTCTTCTCCTTTGGGGCCAAAACCGGTCCAGTTTATTGTCCCGCGTAATGACATCTTTGTACATTCTATTCCAGCTTCTTCGTGGATCTCACGCATCATTCCACTCGCGATGTCTTCATTGTGCTCCAATTTTCCTCCCAGTCCGTTGTATTTCCCCAGTTGATCATCATCTGAGCGGTGTATTCTATGAACCATGAGAATTTTCTGCTTGTCTGGAGACAGGATAAAGCCAAGTGTCCCCGTTATTGGTTTATACATTATTTAACCTCATTTTTTTATTAAATGCCTTTGATATATAAAAAAATATCAATAAGCTATGTCTTATTAATTTCTTAATAACCATTTGTATTCAAACAATCATACATATATCATAAATTGCAGTAAATGAAGATTAGACAATTGGGAATTATTTTATTAATAAATTATGGTGAAGACTTGTCGTATTACCTTTTATTTCATATAAATATAATTCTTCTCGCACAAATAAGCAGTCAAAATCTCTAACTACGACGAAAAACTATGGCCAGAAAATCAAGTAGAATGCGCAGTTTGGATGCAGATGTTGTCGACGAACCACTTGATTCACTAAACATCTATATGCGTCAAATGTACGATAAGCCTATCTTGACTCAGGAAGAAGAGGTTTCAACTTTTAAGTCTCTAAACAAGTCAACGGCTGCTTTCCGCGAAAATCTCTATAAACTTGGCTATATAGTCAATGAACATCTCATCGTTTTTGAAGATTTCTCCAGTAGCAATGTCAGGGAGTTCTTCGATGTTTCGCCTTTCGCAGGAGAAGGTGGGAAGATTGATGAAGACGACATGGCTACCTTCGAAGAATGGAGGCTGGGAGTGTCTTCCTATTATCAGCAAATGAAGAAGCAGTACGAAAATAATGATCCTGAGCTGGAAAATACCAGAGCAAAAATAAGCAGTGAACTTTTTAAATATCCTATCGCAAATTCCTATCTAGAAGAATGGCAGTCTGAGCTTGATGATTATTCTGCCGGTTTAGATATCAACAAAAGGAGTAAGATTGAGGTCTCAAGCGGACAGCGTGAGTTTATAGAAAGTAAGATGATGATGTCAACAGAACTGTTTATCAAACTAGCCAGAGCTGTGTATAAGGTAAAAAGAAATATCGATGGCCTGCGTGAGAAAATGGTAGAGTGTAACCTCAGACTTGTAGTTAGTATTGCTAAGCGGTATAAGAACAAGGGGATGCCTCTAACAGACCTGATTCAAGAGGGAAACATCGGATTGATGAAAGCCCTTGATAAATTTGATTATAAAAGAGGGTATAAGTTTAGTACTTATGCGACATGGTGGATCAAACAGGGAATCTTTAGGTCCATTGCTGATAAATCTCGCGTTGTCCGAATCCCGGTTCATATGATAACGACAATTAATAAGATCAATCGAGTAGAAGAAGAGCTGCTTCAGCGAAATGGTGAAGAGCCTTCTAGTGATATAATTGCAGAAGAGATGGGGCTTTCAAGAGAACGTGTAAATGCGATTCGACGAATGGCGCGCCAGTCAATATCACTTCAGACCCCGATAAACAGCGACGAGACATCAAAACTAGAAGATGTAATCAGTGATCCGTCTGAAAAGACTCCGATCAATGTGATTAATGATATGGTTGTTAAAGAAAAGATCAAAGAAGCCCTTTCAACGCTTACCGAGCGCGAGCAGAGAATTCTGGTAATGAGATTTGGTTTGGATGGTGATGATCCGAAAACACTGGTTAAAGTGAGTTCTTATTTTGATCTTACCCGTGAGCGAATAAGGCAGATCGAGATCAAAGCTCTTGAAAAACTGCGTGATCCGGAAAGGATCAAGTATGTGGCTGGGTACAACTATCAGTCCTGTCAGTAATTTTTTATAAAAAACAAAAGCCCCGGAAAACTTTTTAGTTTTTCGGGGCTTTTTTTATTACGGAATGGAAACTATTTGCTGTTTCTCGTCAGGTGTACCTGAAGCAGTGCTATCTCTGCAGGAGTAACTCCGTCAATTCTGGTCGCCTGGGAAAGAGTTGTCGGCTTTACTTTTGAAAGTTTGATTCTTGATTCATTTCTTAAACCAGTAATAGTTTCGTAGTCAAACGACTCCGGAATTTTCCAGTTTTCAAGTTTCTGAAGTTTCTCAACAGATTTCTTCTCTCTTTTTAGATAACCTTCGTAGTGTGATTGAATTACTATAAAGTTAAATGCGCGTTTCGTCATTTTATCTGAAAGATCAAAATTGAGTTCTTCAACAGGGAATGGAAGTTCTTCTGTTGATTTTCCTTTCATGTTTTTGATCAGTTCCCAAAGGCTTTTCCCTTTAATCTTATTAGATTGAAGGTGGTCTGTCATTTCCTGAACCTTATTTTTATAAGCTGTAAATGACTGGTATTTGTCTTCAGGTAGTAATCCGCAATCATAAGCAAATTGAGAAAGTCTCAAGTCGACATTGTCCTGGCGCAGGCTTAGTCGGTACTCGGCGCGGCTCGTAAACAAGCGATATGGCTCGATAATTTCTTTAGTAACCAGATCGTCGATCATTACCCCGATATAGCTCTTGTCACGTGCAAATTCAACTGTTGCTTCGCCTTTGGCCAATTTTGCGGCATTCAGACCGGCAACAAGCCCTTGACCGGCAGCCTCTTCGTAGCCGCTTGTTCCGTTTAGCTGTCCTGCAGTAAACAGATTCGGCCATTTTTTAGTAGAAAGTGAACGAGTTAATTGATCTGGTGAAACCACGTCGTATTCAATCGCGTATGCATATCGTGCAATGTCGGCATTTTCCATCCCCTTGATAGATCGGATCATCTCCATCTGTACATCGGGAGGAAGGCTTGTCGAAATACCGTTGATGTAGTACTCATCTGTGTACTCGCCTTCCGGCTCAAGATGAAGCAGGTGTCTCTCGTGATGAGGGAAACGAACAACTTTGTCTTCAAAAGAAGGGCAGTATCGAGCTCCGATTCCCTCAATTTTTCCCGCATACATTGGCGACTTATGAAGGTTCTCGTTTACCGCTTTAGCCGTGTCGTTATTGCTGTAAACCAAGTAGCAAGGCATGTTCCTTTTTTCCGCAACAGGAATTTTCAGGTCTGTATGATATATAGAGAACATTTCGTCACAGACGTCCGCACTCTGAGTATCCATTTCGGTGAAATCGATAGTTTTTGCAAGGATTCTCGGTGGTGTTCCTGTTTTAAGCCTGATCAAGTTCAGGTCAAGTTTTTCTTTAATCGCGTCTGAAAGTGCGTTAGAAGGAGGGTCTCCGGCACGTCCGCCTTCGAATGTCATCATTCCGTAATGCATAATCCCTTTCAGGAAAGTCCCTGTCGTAAGGACAATTGATTTCCCAAAAAAGCTTTCGTTGAATTGAGTTCGAACTCCAAGAAGTTCTCCGTCTTCAATAATAAGGTCCATCACTTCCGCCTGTTTCACATCAAGGTTTTCCTGACGTTCTACAACCATTTTCATTGCGCGCTGATAGCATACTTTGTCACACTGTGATCGTGGAGACCATACCGCCGGTCCGCGCTTGTTGTTTAAAATTCTAAACTGAATCGTCGACGCATCGGTTACATAGCCCATTGCTCCGCCTAGAGCATCGATCTCACGCACAACTTGACCTTTTGCTATTCCACCGATTGCGGGGTTACAGCTCATCATGGCTATGTGATCCATATTTATAGTGAACAGAAGTGTTCGCACTCCCAATCGTGCAGAAGCAAGAGCCGCTTCACATCCGGCATGTCCGGCGCCCACAACTATTACATCATAGTAGTTAGTCATCATTGTTTTCACTCTCTTCAGATGGCTGGTTCATTTCCTGCCATATTTCTTTCGGCCCTTTGTTTTCGCCAGCTTCGATTTTTGCTGTTTGGGCTTTCCCATTATTTGAAAGATATTGAACAAGAAATTCAGTATCTGGGTTGTATGAATCAATCATCTTTAATGTTGCTTTATCAATCTGGCTGTCGTCTTTGAAAACACCATAAACCATTTTTGCTTCGCGGTTCCCAGCTTCTTTATTAATTGTCATCTTGATACCGATCAGGCCGCGTCCAAGTTCCAGATAGCTGCGGTAGGCAATATTGCAGATATTCCCCCAGTTGCTGTCTATGAACTCTTTTATACTGCTATTATCGAGCATTTTTATTCCTTTGAATTTATCTTTTTATTTTGGCGATAACATAGTACGGTTTGAAATCTTTTAAAGATTTGCCAAAATGGAAATTCAGCTAATAACAATGGGTAAGGAAGCTTGTAAGTGGTGGTGTTAACAATTGTTAATATATTGTTGATAACTCGGGGGACTCAGTTGTTGACATCTTGCTGACAGTTGTTAATATGTTGTTAATAAGTTGAAGTTCTGGCTATTCGACATGATCCGGGTCGAGCCATTGTTCGAAGAATTTCCCGGCAATCGGAGCACTTGTTCTACTACCGCTTTTACCGTGTTCTACGATGATGGCAAGTGAATAGGTTTTACCTTCGTAGGATCCGTAACCGATAAACCAGGTATTTGTCCACAGGTTACCTCTCGGCCCATTTTCGGCAGATCCCGTTTTACCGGATAGCTCTATGTAGCTGTTGCGCGCGGCAAATTTTGAAGAAGTGTTAACGACGCGCCACATACCTTCTCTGATATGGTTGAGTTCTTCCTGAGTTGCCTTCAGTTTCCCGTTGACTTTAGATTTGTTGCTGTATACGCGTGATCCGGTTGATGTTTTTACTTCTTTAAGTATCTGCGGCTGATAAAGTGTTCCGCCGTTTGCAATAGCGGCGGTATACGTAGCTGCCTGAAGCGGAGTTACGGTGATAAAACCCTGACCCATTGAAAGAAGGGCTGTGTCGTACGCAGTCCATTTGTGCTTGTTGCGTTTTAGTATTCTTTCTCGCGTTGGATTAATCCCATCGTTATCGGGCAGTATGAATCCTGTGTCAGCTCCAATTCCCGCGCTCCGGAACACATCGGTTATTTTCTCCATACCGACCTGTTGGCTGTTGTCAATAAAATAGACATTGCACGATTGCCTGATTGCATCGAACATATTAGTCGGCCCGTGCCCGTAATGGTTATGACAGCGTATTCTTGCACCGGATATATAGGTTTTTCCCTGGCAGTCAACGACATGTTGCGGATTGATTCCATCTCTTAGATACGCAAGACTTACCAGCGGTTTAACTATTGAACCGGGAGTAAAGGCACTTGTCACACGATTTATCAGAGGTTTTAATTCATCGTTGTTAAGTCGATCCCAGAGTTTAGTTGGAATTCGCGGTACCAGTTGGTCTACATTGAAAGTAGGGCTCGATGCCATAGCAAGAAGTGCTCCGGTATCGGCATCCATCAGAACAAAAGCAGCTCTAGCAGGTGATCTCCCCTGTTCATCGACAGTTGTCTTGAGCAGGCGCTCCGCTATTTTCTGTGCCTTATAGTCGAGAGTCAGTATCAGGTCATTTCCGTTTTTACTTGGCTGGTCAAAACCGATTTGTTCGTAGATGTATCCTCTGTGGTCGACTCTTACCGTTCGTTTTCCCGGTCTGCCGAGCATTCCCTGCTGGGCTCCGAAGCCGGCTTCGGATTCAGGAACTGAGCGGTCGTAAAATTTTTCCAGCCCGTTAATCCCCACTTGATCTGGAATGTAGTAGAAGAACTCCTCACGGTCATCGGCAAGTTTCGGGTCTCCCTGTCTTACCCTTCCTAGTAGGTGTGCGGCCATATCCTTTTCCGGATAGACTCTACTTGGAATAGGTACAATCTCCATCCCTTTTATCGGAGGGTAAAGTTCCGAGGCTATTCCAAGCTCTTCCCTGTCCATGTTTTCGTAGACCGTCATCGGAAGTCCCGGGCGGTAGTTCATGTGTTTTATTATATCTGCTTTGGTTATTTTATTTTTTCTTCCCAAAGCTTTCGCAACTTTTATACTTGAATCAATTATGAAGTCCAGAGTATTTCGCCTTTTGCCAGGCTGGCGCATTTCCGATACATGGAAAACGACATTGTATGAAACTTTGTTGTCTGCCAGAACGTGTTCTCCGTTCGAAGTGAAAATTCTTCCACGTACCCCGGGCAGTCTTATCTGTCTGATCGACTGGTCAAGAATTTTTTTCCGGTGTTCTTCACCACTGCTTATCTGCTCTTCTTTTAGTTTGTAGATAATTCCAGAATATGACAGGAGCATAACAAGGCCGGTCAAAATGATTCTGGCGAATGGGGTGTCTTTGTTTATTTCCAATTTCGTACTCCATCCTTGCTGTTTTTAGTAAAAAACGGAAGCTCCATTATCTCTTTTGCATAGTCGAGTAAAAAAGAAATAAGGGGCAGGAGTACTACTGAAATCGTTAATGTGACCGACATGCTTTTCAGGTAGTCTAGAATTGAGTCCTGAGTTAATCCCAGCTTTATATTGCTGTAGATGAAAAATGGAAACGTGCATATGAAAGCAATTGCCGCACCGGGCAGTAAATTGAGGATGAAAAATCTGTTTGAATTGTTTTTTGACCAGAAATGTGCGAGCGCTACTATGGCTAGGAAAATCGCTGGAGACATGGTGATTGAACGGTAAAAGTATGCATCAATTATAAAACCCGATGCGATCGCGCATATTATCGGTATCGATATATTTGTGTTTGCAGTAAGGTAGTAAAGAGTGAGGGCAGTGATCGGTATGATTGCACCGGTTGAGCTCAAAATTATTTCTCCAGCCAGTGAGAAAAATACAATTATAAAAATGAAAAAGAATGATGCCATTATTATTCTTTTGCCCTTACCATAATCATTACAAAATTAAGGTCTTCAATATTTGAAGCCGGCTCCATTTGCGCTTCGATGAATAGATTGTTCTGCTCTTTTATGTAAGGGGTGTCCTCTCCGGCTACCTTGTTTCCTGCAATTTTACCGACATAGAGTGATGACGGCGTCCATTTAGACGCTCCGGATGTATAAACTTCTTCTCCGGCTTTGTAGTCTATGTTTCTGGGAAGATAGTTGATATTTGCCCAAAGCCTTTTCCCTTCTCGGCCTCCGCCGTTGAGTATGCCTAGAACTCCCGATTCGGGTAGTTTTACGCTGAGTTGGCAGTCTTTACTGAATATTGTCGTAACAACGGCAGTGTGATTTGTGGTATCAAGAACTCTGCCTACAACAGACAATTTCTTATTCGATGGGCCGTTAGTTTCGAGCCTCGAAAGAACCGGAGAGCCCGGGACAATTCCATCTGAACTCCCTTTGCTGATAGTGAAGCGCTCCAGCCAGAATGCCGGATCTCGGGAAAGTACTTCCGAAAAGATGTAGTTGTATTTAGGGCGGTCTTCAATTTCGAGAAAGCTGCGCAGCGTTTTTACTTCCCGCTTGAGCTCGTCGATCGATGTCAGTTCGGCAAGAAGCTTATCGTTCTCTTTTTTGTACCGGTCCGCTTTCGCCGCAAGTTCTTCCTTGCTCTTGGTGATAAGGCTCCCTGTGGTTACCTTGTTCTTGATCAATGATGGCGTTTCTATAAATGGATAAAAAAAGTCGCTCCCGATCTTATAGGCAAAGCGTTTAATGTGCTGAAAATTTATGACTACCATAAAACCAACCAGAAATAATACTATAAATACACCACTGCTGGATTTTTTTATTCTTGGCGCCATAAATTTTAAAAGCTCGTCTTTTAAGTTTTGAGGTAAAAGAGAATCATGCTAAATAATTTAGATTAATGATTCTCTCAGTTTTGTCTTACAAACTACTTTGTTATTTTCCCAACCAGGAATTGTCGCAGACCATCTCCGCCTGGAAGTTCGTAGATCTTTGTTGTGCGCCATTTGTAGTGATACTTTCTGGAAAGTTTGCTCACCTCTTCAAATTCATCATTGATTTGGTCAGGAGTTTTGTAGAAAATCATTCGTCCGTCAAATTTAACCATTTTATCTACTTCCACAAAAAGCTTCATAGATGTGGCAACAGCGCGCGCAGTAACGATATCAAAACGATTCTGCCACTTTCTTTCTCTATTGATTTCACAGCCGCGGCCATGAAATGCTTCAAGGTTTGTAAGCCCAAGTTCTTTTGCTGCAAAATTTACGTAATTTACTTTTTTTCCGCGAGAATCAACCGGAGTTATCTTCAGGTTAGGAAATGCCGCAGCAAGAACAAGCGACGGAAATCCAGCTCCGCAGCCGATATCAAGAATAGAGTATTTCTTCGTAGCGATTTCAGGGAAATGAGACGCCATAAGAAGTGAATCGGCAATGTGCTTATTCATATAGTCTTCTTTCGACTGAATACGCGTTAGATTCAAGGTTTTGTTGGTCTCAATTAAAACTTCGTAAAGTTTCTCTATTTTCTCCAGGAAATCATCTATGTTAGGAACGTGACATTCTTCACAGACTTGTCTTATATCAAAAGATTCAGAATTCATTTTTGGGCCTTCTATTTTATAAAAGTGTTATTGCAAGAGTTATGTTTAATGCACTGAAAAGTATCAGATAGATCGCAGTTGCGAGTTTAAGCTTTGGCGTTTTTGCGAATTTTCTGAACCAGTCTCTGAAGAGGTACGGTTTGCCGGAGATGAAAAGCCCTGCAATACCAAGTAGAATGCAGAAAAGAGCAAAAAACTTTGCTATGATCGATGATTCCGGAGTTCCGAATGCCCATAGGTTTGTCAGAAAGAAGCTTGATGTCAGGATCAGAAAACCTCCGGTTGCTCTAGCAAAATGAAAGTCTGAGAATTTGTAGCCTATAGCAGTTAGAATAAAAGCTAACGGCCAAATGTATGGAACAATGAAGTCCGGTGCGATTGGTTGAGAAATCGGAACGCACCATAAAAAGTCTATGAAAATTAGAGCTGTTCCCAAGGAAACGCAACGGGCTAATTTTTCTCTGGCTGGAACAGTCCCTTCATTGGTTTTTAAAATATAAATAACTGTCGCAATCAAAATTGCTGTGAAGATAAAGAGACCTGTAATAAAGAAGTTTTGGTCAACCATTGTTTAGGGGTATCCTGTAATATTTTTACTTTATATAAATTTGACCGTACAATAATTTTCTTTAGACAAATAGCAATACTGCTATGTATAAAGGGCAATTATTTCTATTTGCTCTTTATGCCAGAAGTTTCCGGCCTATAATTGATCCAATTAGTGCTTTGTTATAGCCGTTTGCCCTTCTATATAGACACAGACAATAATAAAACCCCTTTTTTATCAAGTGGAAATGCAATAATGCACATGCTTT
>JAUVCU010000062.1 GCA_030590715.1 Lentisphaeria bacterium | reverse complement strand
ATTACTTAGAAGCGATGAATTCGATAAGGTCAACAACTTTGTTTGAGTAACCAATCTCGTTGTCATACCATGCTACAACCTTAACGAAGTTATCGTTAAGAGAAATACCAGCGTTAGCATCGAAGATTGAAGTACATTTCTCACCAATGAAGTCGTTTGAAACAACCATGTCTTCAGTATAAGCAAGAACTCCAGCAAGAGCTCCTTCAGAAGCAGTTTTCATAGCAGCACAGATAGTCTCGTATGAAGCAGCTTTCTCGATACGACATGTTAGGTCAACAACAGAAACATCCGGAGTTGGTACGCGGAATGCCATTCCAGTAAGTTTTCCGTTAAGCTCAGGAATAACTTTTCCAACAGCTTTAGCAGCACCAGTAGATGATGGAATGATGTTTTGTCCAGCACCACGTCCACCACGCCAGTCTTTCATAGAAGGACCGTCAACAGTTTTCTGTGTAGCAGTAGTTGCGTGAACAGTAGTCATAAGACCTTCAACGATACCAAACTCATCGTTAAGAACTTTAGCGATTGGAGCAAGACAGTTAGTAGTACAAGAAGCGTTAGAAACGATGTCCTGACCAGCGTACTCTTCATTGTTAACACCCATTACGAACATTGGTGTAGCATCTTTAGAAGGTGCTGAAAGTACAACTTTCTTAGCTCCAGCTTCGATGTGCTTACGTGCAGTTTCGTCTGTAAGGAAAAGACCAGTAGACTCAACAACGAACTCAGCTCCAACAGCATCCCATTTAAGGTCAGCAGGATTACGTTCAGCAGTGATACGGATAGTTTTTCCGTTAACGACAAGAGCACCATCAACAACTTCAACAGTTCCATTGAAACGACCGTGAGTAGAATCATATTTAAGCATGTAAGCCATGTAATCTACGTCTAGTAGGTCATTGATTCCTACAACTTCTACATCTGTACGCTCACAAGCAGCACGAAAAACGAAACGTCCAATACGTCCGAAACCATTAATACCAACTTTAATTGCCATTTTGACTTTCCTCTTTATTTTTTGTTCGCCAGGTTTATGAACCTGACTTTAGTTATTAAAACTTGAGCTAAAATTAATTGCCCATTATAAAATTGCAACACGTTTTTTTAATAATGTTAAATAAATAACAGCACAAATTTAATAGTTATAATGACTTGATAGAGTTTTGAATTCTGCACGCTTTTACAGTGTTATGCATAAGCATTGCAATTGTCATTGGACCAACACCACCAGGAACAGGTGTGATAAACTCAGATTTTGGTGCAACGCCAGCGTAATCCACATCACCAACAAGCTTATAACCGCGTTTAGCAGACTCATCTTCAACGCGATTAATACCAACATCAATGACCACAACACCTTCCTTCACCATATCAGCAGTAAGAAATTCAGGTTTTCCAATCGCAGCGATAATGATATCAGCACGACGCGTGTACTCTTCAATATTTTTAGTTCTAGAATGACAAACAGTAACAGTTGCATTAGCACCTTTAGCTTTCTGAACAAGAAGAGACATCATCGGCTTACCAACAATATTAGAGCGTCCAAGAACAACAACATTTTTACCAGACGGGTCAACACCGCTTCTTTCAAGAAGAACCATCACACCATGAGGTGTACACGGAAGAAATCCATCATCTTCACCCAAAAGCATCTTTCCGACATTTTCCGCGTGAAAGCAGTCAACATCTTTTTTAGGGTTAATCGCAGCGACCACAGCAGCCTCGTCAATATGTGCAGGAGGAGGAGACTGAACAAGGATCCCATTGATCTTAGGGTCGTGATTAAGCTCTTCAATCAAAGCAATAAGCTCATCTTGTGTAGCATTCTTATCCAAAACTCTTTTATCCGAAAAGATCCCAAGCTCCAGACACTTTTTAGCCTTCATGTTCACATACACTTGCGAAGCTGGATCTTCACCAACCAACACAACCGCCAATCCTGGAGTCAGGTTATATTCGCTTTTCAGTTCCGCCACAGCAATTCCAGTTTCAGCATTCACCTCAACTGCAATTTTCTTACCATCAATATCTTTGCCCATAAAAAACCCTCTACAATGTAGTTACTACCAATTTTAAAATTGGAAGCAATATATAACGATATTTTGTGTTTTTTGCAATTTATTTTAAGAAAAAAGGGCAAGCTTGTTTTTTAGGGTGGGATTTACGCTCATAATTATATTATAGACAGAGAATAACAACAGGCGCAATGAATGAAGACACTACTATACAACATAGCCTACGGGACAGGAGCTCCAAACAGCTACTACGACCATATAACAAAACTGCACCACTACCTAAGAACTTCCCACAGACATCTGGAAGACATAACAAAATTCATAAAGAATGCAGATCCGGATCTGGTCGGACTGGTCGAAGTAGACACAGGTTCATATAGGACAAGGTACACAAACCAGGTAGAAACAATCACCAATCAACTAGATATAAAACACTATTATTCGAATAAATATGGAAGAAGATCAATCCACCGAAAGTTCCCAATCCTTAAAAAACAGGCAAACGCCGTATTACACAAAGACGAATTACTTGAAGTTAAAAATGACTACTTCCCTATAGGAACAAAGAGACTGATAATACACTTGAGATTTGAAAAATTCGACTACATTCTTCTTCACATGGCGCTAAAGAAGAGCGTAAGAAAAAAGCAGTTTGAATATCTTTCTAAAATACTGCCAAAGGATCGACCACTTATTATAGCTGGAGACATGAATACATTCTCAGGAGAAATAGAATTAGAGCTGCTAAAAAGAAACAACAATTTAATCAATCCAAATACAGAAGGACTTCCAACCTTCCCATCATGGAAACCTAAAAGACAACTCGACTACATCCTCTGCTCGAAAGAGATTAAGCCTATAAACGTCGAAGTGCCGCAGATACGCCACTCCGATCATCTTCCGATTATACTAGAGTTTGATATCTAGATTACTCAAAAAATCAATCAAGTAAAGACTGAAGATGGTGTTTTTTAACACCCCATAGACTTTTAATACTTTCAATCTCAGCATTTATAGAATCGACATCAACCGGAGACTTACTTTTCACAGCAGAGATCATAATATTTTTTGCAGTGTGCTCGCTCGAAATAAATTCAAAAACATTTGTTTTATACCCTTGTGACTTCAACAACAAAGCTCTCAGACCGTCAGTCACAATAGCAGCCTGACGCTCTTTCAAAATTCCAAACCCCATCAATTCCGAGTTTGAATTTTCACAACTAATTTGAGGAGATATCTCCTTGTGACAACAAGGAGCACATACAATTACCTCAGACTTTGCCAGCACCCCTTTATAAATAGAATCATCAGTTGCCGTATCGCATGCATGTAAAGCAATCAACAGATCTGCGGATTCAAATTCGTAATCACTAATATAACCTTTCACAAAAGATAAACCGGCAAAACCAACCTGCCCGGCTATTTTATTACACTTATCAACAACATCCTGGCGCGCTTCGACACCGACAATATCAGCTTCAATCTTCAGTGTATTTTTAAGGTAATCAAAAAGAGCAAACGTCAAATACCCCTTACCGGCTCCCATATCAACAACAGTAATTTTCTCCCGCCCCATCAAATCGGACGATCGTATTATTCCGTCAATAATCTCAATGAATTTATCAATCTGACGAAACTTTTTCTCTTTTTTCTTAGAGATCTGCCCACTGGAAGAAACAACACCCAAAAGCTGTAGATACTGATTATTTTCGGCACTAACAAACCTGTTTTTCTTTTTATTATGATCGGTAGATCCTACAGTTTGAAAAGATGCTTTTGAGAAATGAAGCTTTGATTTAAGCTTTCTTGAGTAACTCAATTCGACATTACGATCCGTCGAAAAAAGATGACAACTTAAAAATTCAACACCTACGAGCGAATTTATAACTTCAGCCGCCTCAGTCGCGGAAAAGTTTTTCACCTCATCCCTTGTTTTATACCTGTAAAGAAAAGATAGGTTTATTCCTGCCTTCAGATTCACAGGAGTCACATAAATATTTTTTAACTGCTCATCTCCACCGCGTTTTTTACCAAGGGTAGCCTTAACAAAGCTTCCACTTTCTATTTTTTCCAGAAATAGGTTTATAAACTTCTGCTTATCATCACTCATAAAATCACCTTATTTTTTTTGAGTGAAAGTAGCATACGGGAGAATTCTTACAACGGGATAAAAACAAAGTAGCCACAACAGAACACCAGCCTTAGTATTTCCAAAAATATGATATAGAAACACTAAACTCAACCAACGATTCAAACGATAAAATCAACGGGGAAAATCTTTAGCGAATTTTTTAATCCACTCTACTGCGGCCTCTTCATCACTAATTGTCCGCCCCTCTTTCGCCAAAACTTCTTTTCTATAATGCTCAATATGACAAACCTGCTCCATCATTCTAACATTAAACTCAGTATCCTCATCCCTAAAACTAACACCGATTTCATAGTAGTCCGTACAATGCACGCTCCAAACAACCAAACCATCAGCTTCAAACTCGGGCTCCTTTATCGGAATTTTAATATGAACAGTAGACTCGATCGGCATGTCATGTTTTGAGCAAAAACACAACCCTCCAGCACTGATATCCTTCAAATAATCAGCATCATCAAAAACACTTTCTGCAAGGGAATAACTAATGGGAACATCTAAAGGGTGCCTAATAAATTCACGCATAACAATCACCACCTAAAAACAGTCTGTTAAAGCACGACTCCTTAAACAAATTCTACGCTATAAATGCGTCAACAACAAGTTACACACACCTTGCACGCAATCGGAATGCGACTATTATAGTATCATGAACAGATTAATAAGAATAATTGCAATAGGCACACTACACGCGAGTATTTATCTTTGGATACTGCCACAAATAATACTTCCAAACGTAAGCAATGACATGGAATTTACGGCAAGAATAGGAGTGACTACAATAACAGTGATAGTCACAATTTTTCTGGTAATATTTTTAAAACGGCTAAACAGAAAAACTGACGCTACTGACGAGCCTCAAGGTTCTTAATTTTTTCTTTAACCTTTTCTAAATCAACTTCCATACTTGAAACCTCTAAAGCCTTACGCCAGAACCCAAGTGCTTTCTCGGAATCACCATAAACATTATAAACATCACCGAAATGAACATAAATAACTCCGTCAGTAACTTCCATCTTCTGATTCACGATGAAATCAATCTCGTCGATAGCGTCTTCAATTCGATCCAGCTTATAAAGGACCCAAACATAACTATCCATATAGGCCAAACATTCGTTCGCTTCAAGAGCTGCCTCAATCAAAACTTTTGCTTCTTCAAGCTTCAGGTTATTATCCGCCAGCGAATAGCCGACAAAATTCTTCACTTCATGACTATCTCCAAAGCGAGCCAAAAGAACATCAAGACAAGCTAATAATTCAGCCTGACTTTCTGTTTTATCATAAACCTGAGAAAGAGTAAAATAGTAATACCTGCTCAAACGGCGATCATCATTTATCAACCGTCGATAATCAACCAATGAACGTAACGACTCTGAATAATTACCAAGAGAAAGATGAGCCACTCCAACCAAGTACTTCGCATATAGATTCTTATTTACCCGTTTCAAACAGGAAACAGCGAGAGTATATTGTTTCTGATCCAGATAAACACAACCCAACTGGAACCAGGAATCATCATCCCCCGGATTTAACTCAAGGTGCTTATTTAAAGAATCAATAACATACTCAACCTCTCCCTTATTCAGAGCAGAACGCATTAACTGCGTGTAATATTTCGACTGCAATCTAAGGCTTTTCTGTGTGATTTTAAGCCAAACATCATAAGCCTCATTGCTCCTTTTCTGTGTTTCGTAAAAATTAGCAAGTAGCAAAAGGGAGTCTAAATCGTCATCAACCAAAGCAATATTTTTTTTCACCACATCTTCAGCTTCATCACCATAACCACAGCCAGCCAGCAACTGAACGACATCACTTAACTTACGAACTTCCTGATACCTCCCAGCAAGCTCCAACTGCAGCCACCTAACAGAGTCATCCGCTTTTTTCATAAATAACTCCCTATCACTTCTAAAGATAAGAAATTTATTTTTACCGGAAACAAAACCTGCAGCATAACTATAAAATGGGATAACGGTCATAGCATGACCAATAGTTGATGTGTTAATTTCAGACAGCAATTCATCGCCCTTAACAAAGTCGTTGGATTTTTTGTAAGAATTGCAGATTGTAGCAATAAGTGATTCAAAATGAGGAATATCGTTTGGCTTTTTATTTACGGAAACAACATTCTTATAACACTTCTCCAGAAGAGCTATAGCCTCTTCATCTCTTTTAGTCTGCAGCAATAAAGAATATGAGACTAGTGCTAGTTTTATCGATTCTTTTTTCTTCTCGAGAAGTGGCAGAAAAAATTCAAGATAACGCTCATAATCCTTATTTTTATTCCATGGAGCAAGAAGCATAACATAAGGATCATCAGAATCAGGATCGCTTTCAATTGCGGAAAACAGGTCTGCTTCTGCAGCATCGGTCATCTTACCGCTGATTCGCACGTCAAGAAAAGCCCGAGCAAATCGAGCCATAGCTTCTGATTTCTGTTTACCAGACTCAGACAACGATATACCGCCAGTGATTTCATCATGAAGCAGGACTGAATCCGAAACAACAGAAGGAACTCGTGCGTTAACAAAATGAGAAAATGCCAGAAAAGAGACAACAACAAAGCAAAGCCGTTTCATAATTCACCTAATAGTTATTCGGTCGGGGTAAAAAAAACCCCCTACTCTGTTGAAGAATAAGGGGAATGCACAAGTAAATATTACTTGTTCTTGTGTCGCATGCTCTTAAGCTGCTTGCGGCGCTTGTGCTTAGAGATCTTTCTACGACGTTTCTTTTTTAGATTACCCATGATAATTTCCCGAACTTTATATTAATAATTATAAAAATTTTTAAGCTTGGCTACTATAACCAACTTTTGTTTTTTGTCTACAGAATTTACCAACAATTAAATAACAAATTAATCACAGCTAAAAACAGACAATCGATTCTCAAAGTATGCAACAAAGAAAGCGGCAAAGCAACCTAAACGCCGCGCACAGCAGGATCCCAGATAAATTTATGCATTTGAACCTGCATTCTTGCGGGAGGAAGATCTTTTGTCATCCAGTCCACCATATCACTCAATTCAATTTTATCCCACATAGGACTGAACAATATATTATTTGTCTGCTCTGCAATTTTGTGTTTTTCAATCATGGAAAGTGCGAATTCATAATCCTCACGACCTCCAATCACAAACTTCACCTCATCTTCAACCTTCAAACATCTAAAGTTTTCAGGTAACATCTGTTCGCTCACACCACTGGTTGGAGTTTTGAAGTCAACAATCCTAACAACATCCTCCGGCAGTACGGAAATATCGATAGAACCGTTAGTCTCGATCAAGACTTCACAACCAGCATTTATTAGTTTTTGGCAAAGCAACGCCGTATTTTTCTGAGTCAAAGGCTCACCACCGGTAACCTCAACAAGCTTAAAACCGGAATCAACGACCGATTTAACAATCGAATCAATTTCCATCTCTTTACCGTCAGTCGGCTTAAGCGAATAATCAGTATCACAGTAAGTACATCTCAAATTACATCCGGCAAGGCGGATAAAATAACAAAGTCGACCGGCATGAGTAGACTCACCCTGCACACTTCCGAACATCTCATTTATCAATAATGTTTCTTTCAT
>JAUVCU010000230.1 GCA_030590715.1 Lentisphaeria bacterium | reverse complement strand
GCTGTCGCTGTAGTAAAAAAAGAGCCGCCACTGCTAATTCACTACGTAAAGCAGGTTACGACTGCTGATAATATTTTCAGATATTCAATGCTGGTAGAAAACACAGAAATCAAACTGACACTGGATGATTTGAAGTACAGCAGACATATTGATCAGCCAAAAACAATAACTGAAGAACAACTTGATAGACTTAAGTTGGAGATCCGCAATACGGACTTTATTAACCAGACAAAAATAGAAACAGGAGCAACAGACGGGTACAATGACGACACCCGTTCAATCATGCTTTCAATTGACGGAGCAGTAAATGAAGTTGTGGTAAAAAATAATTATGCGCCTAACTCATTTTCTGAAGTAGAAAACATTATAGAGCACCTGTCTGTAACAGAACTAGAAGTAAAAAGTGTGACTCTAACACCGGAAGAGATGCAGACTGAAGCTGAAGAAAGCTTCAACATTGCTCAGGATAAATTCGAAAATTACGAAGCTAACCCGATGAACCTGACAATGGCAATAAAACGCTACAAAATGACAATGGAGTACCTTGCCCCATTCACGAACAAGCCGGACTTCTACGCCGTCGCTAGAGACAATATGAAAGAAGCGGAGAAACTGCTTGACAATAAGTACAACAACCTTTTCTTCAACGGAAATAAAGCATTTACACTAGGCAATTACACCGAAGCAAAAAGCTATATGCATAAAGCTCTTAGCATGTTCGAGGAATCAGACAAGAGATACGAAAGAGCTAGAAACGCGATCACAAAAATTGAGAGCAAGATGAGGAGAAATAAGGTAAAATGATTAAGCTCGTAAAAACAATAAAAGCACTTTGCCTTCTTATACTGACATCGTTGGTTATCTGTGGCTGTGACAGAAAAACCTCTTCACAAAAACAGCAGGAAAACCTGACTGAATTTAAAATTACGACAACACCAAGCGGAGCAAACCTCTATTATGAAGGCAAGAAAATCGGAATTTCTCCTATTGCACGAAGTGGTGTCGCGCCTGGAGCAAAACTGATCAAGCTACAAAAAGAGGGCTACAAGACAAAATGGATAAACCTGATTGCCGAGAACAATAAGAAAATTGATGTCAACGAAAAACTGGAGCCAATCACGGCCTCAGTTCTGATTACCAGTCAACCTTCAAGAGCTTCTGTGAAAATGAATGGAGCTGTTATCGGAGAAACACCAATTGTCCTGCACGAACAAAAAATAGGCGACCACTCGGCTGAACTGCACGTTTTGGGGCACCTTCAAAAAACAGTTTCCTGGGCAATCACCAATGAAAGACCAAAATCGATAAAAGTGAATCTTGAATCGAATGAAGGGATCGTAAATATCAATTCAGAGCCGAGCAAAGCGATGGTGTACATAGACAATAAGCCGTACGGACTAACGCCTCTACATAAAGAAATTTCTGAAGGTGAATACACAATCAGAATTGAAAGGAGAGGTTTCATTGATTATGAACAGAACCTTTCAATCCGACGTGGAGAAACAAAAAAGATTTTCTCAGAACTGATTATCAAGCCAAGCAGCATCACCGTAACAACGGTACCACCCAATGCGGAAGTATTCATCAACGGAGACGCATACAGCAACTCTCCTACGACATTATCAAATCTCACTCCCGGCGAATATGAGATCGTTGTCAGAAAAGATGGTTACGACAATTCAATACGAGATATATCTCTTGCTCCGGGACAGGATGCAAACGTTGAGATTACTCTTGATACGAACCTTGGCGGAGCGGATATCGTTGCGAACCCTCCGGGAGTGACAATTTACCTCGATGGTAAGAAAATTGGTGTAACAGAAGCCGGCGGGGATAAAAAATTATCAAAAGTTTTTGAAGTGAGAAATATTACCAGCGGCAAGCATAAATTAGAATTTTCACACAAAAGAGCTACGCCTCCAAGCAAAACAATCACCTTTGATGTAAAGAAAGGCGAAATTGAAAGAGTAAGGCCGGTTACAATGTGGATTGCGGATCATATCCTCACTCTTACAAACGGTAGAAGGATCACCGGTAAACTAATGTTCCAGAACGATGAAGAAGTTATGTTTTCTGATATGCCGAGCGTAACTCAGGGCTACAAAAGAGAGGAAGTTCGATCTCTCACTCCACTGCAGATTCAGGAATAATATGCCAAAGCAGTATTTTATTACAGGAACAAATACCGACATCGGAAAAACATTTGTAACGGCAGGACTGACAAAACTTTCAACAAGTTTGAACATTCCAACTGCCGTTATGAAGCCGGTTCAGACAGGAACTGAAGAATATCACAGTGACCTTTCCTACATTAAATCTCAAGCCCCAGAAATAATGGTGCTTGAGAAAGAGCTGGAATGTCCGTATGAATTCAAATTTGCAGCTTCTCCACACCTAGCTGCGGCCAAAGAGGATAAATCCATTGACCCGCAAGTCATACTCAATGCACACAACGAGATCACAAATTTAGGAGCAGAGACAATACTGGTAGAAGGAGCCGGTGGTATTTTTGTGCCTATAGTTGGAAGTTACACAATGCTGGACCTTATGAAAGACCTCGACATTCCCGTTATCCTAGTTGGTACCGTTGAACTGGGCGCTATCAACCACGCCCTGCTAAGTATCGAAGCATTAAAAAGTGCTGGTTTAGAAATTGCCGGAATAATTCTTAATAAAGTTCCACAAGAACCTTCCCAAATTGAATTAGACAACATTGAAACAATTGAAAAACTAAGTAACGTTCCCCTCCTCGGAACAATTAAGTCCATTGACCCTGATAACGAAATGGACAAAGCACTACTGGAACAGTTCAATACTCCTAAGTTCAAAAAACTATTTAACTAAAAAGTTACCCAAAAAATGGCAGATATAAAGTCCAAATTAAAAATCAATATAGAGTATATTTTTGCAGTAAGCATAATTAAACTGGTAAGACTACTACCTTTACAATTTCTCTATTTCATCGCGAGAACCATAGCTCCTATTTTTTACAAACTTGACGGAAAACACAGAAATAGAACGATCCAGCATCTTCTTCATTCTGAAGTCTGTAAAACTGAGCTGGAGGCAGAAAAAATGGCAAAGATAAATTTTCTAAATCTTACCAAGCTCGCTCTGGAACTTTTCAAAATGCCGCAGATTGTAAATCCGCAAACCTGTCGTGACCACTTCACATTCAAGGGCTCACAAAAGGCCATCGATATGTTCTTTACCCAAGGACAAGAACATCAGGGAATTATGGTTACAGCTCATTACGGAAACTGGGAAATACTCTGCTGCAACTTTTCCGTCATTTTCGGTCGTCCTATCACTGCGCTTATGAGACTCTTTGATAATCCTAAAATAGGAGAATACATTTACCAAGAACGCTCCAAGGACACAAAATCAGAACTTGTACCAAAAGAAGGTGGAATACGACACATACTCAAAGCTCTTAAAAAAGATCATTCGATCCTAATGCTTGCGGACCAGCACGCCGGAGGCAATGCGGGAATAGAAACAACTTTCTTTGGTCATCCGGCTAAAACCCATACATCCCCTGCCCTACTGCACCTGAGAACAGGCATACCTATCCAGGTTTTTCTTGTAAGACGTGTCGATGACCAAGCGAATTTTGAAATTATTTGTAAAGACCCTATTATCTTCACTCCTACCGATGATAAGGATAAAGATGTACAGGAAATCACCCAATTGATGACAACACAACTGGAAGAGCTCATCGGTGATAATCCGGAACAATGGATGTGGTGCCACAGACGCTGGCTCGACATCAACCGAAAAGGTTACAAAAAACAACAGTAAACATATCCTAAAAGAATTCGTAAGCTGTATTCACACACCTTACATATAGTTTCTTAAAAACTAGTTCAAAATAGACTAAGAATAGATAATATAAAATGTGCTATATGCGACACTTGGACCTTAAAAGAAAACAGCATTTAAAACGGCTATTTAAATCACCAATATACTTCAGTTTGTACG
>JAUVCU010000006.1 GCA_030590715.1 Lentisphaeria bacterium | reverse complement strand
ATCAGGCTGAAGCTGCATTGCTACTTTTTCATTCCCGTTATCAAAACCTATAGAAGCAAGCGGGTTATCTCCTGTCCAGAATTCAACACTGTTAAAAACGATAGCATCTGCAAATGTTGCAAATTCATAGATCGGGAATATTATGAGCCCAAGAAATGCGACTTCATCAACCCATTTGTCGTCAAAGCTTGTCTGGAATTCATGAACTTTCTTTGTCAGTTTAAATGGTCCTGTACAGCCCGATGCTGTCGCGATAACTACTCCTGCCAGTGCAGCTGATAATAAACGCTTCATTTTGAATCTCCGTTTGGTTAAAATAAAAGACTAGGTATAACTAATTTACCATCAACTAATAATATTCAATATAGTATGAATCAAGTTGTTTGATTAAAATACTAACGAATCTTTTTCTCATTGAACAACATTATGCATTCTATTATGTGACTTGGAAATTATTTAGTTGCATTAATTGAGTCTTATTATCTATAATAAAGTTTACCGGTTTACCAGGCTGACATGTAATTCGTTTAAAGACTACTCATGTAAACATAATAGGGATTTGTTCTTAATTGTGAATTATAAAATTCTATCATTTTTATCTTTGTTGTTAATAGTTTCTGTTCAGCTTTTTATGATGGTTAATTTTATTGATTTCAGTAAAAAGGCGAATAATAGTCTTGGTGAAGTCTATGAATATTACTTGCCTTACCACCGTATTCTGGAGCGCGCCGATAAATCTATTACTAAGTCATTAGAACTATTCGAACGTGATTTTGATAAATATAAAAGAGGTCAGGAAATAATAATTCTTCTTGGCAGTTCGAGTAAACTTCTCAATCAAATGAAATGCAGTGAGTCAGATTTGCTAGGAATACAGCGTGACCTGCAGCAGTTGCATTCTGATATGGGGTTATTTTATAAAACATTAGATGAAGGTGGTGGACTATCACCATATGTGTTTGGTAGCGGTAATTTAGTCAAAAAGTTTTCAGCATTAAAATTAAGTTTAGAGGAATACCGCGTAGTCGTTTTCTCCGAAACAGAGAAGAGTATAAAAGACTCCTTAATTTCCATTTCAAAAACACGAAATAGAATGTTGACGGTCTGCACTAGCAGTATTGTTGGGATAATTTCAATTATTATCTTTTTGGGGCAAGTCGCGAATAGACGTCTGATGTTAATTTCGAATGGAGCAAAGAGGTTAGGAGCTGGGGATTTTAATTCAAAAATAGATATGCCTACAGATGACTCGTTTGGCGAGCTCGCTCGGGCATTCAACTCGATGTCATCTTCTTTGTGCGATAAAGGCCAAGAATTAAACCGTACTATGGATGATCTGGAAAACACACGTAGAAGCTTGCTTTCACTAAATGAGGAGCTGGAGGCTCGGGTTGAGGATAGAACCTTTGAACTTGAGTTGTCCTTGCGTATGAAAGAAGCTGAAATAGTTCGCCGTAAGGAAGTTGAAGAGCAGCTGAAATTATCACATGAAGTGATAAGGAATACTTCCGAGGCTGTTGTAATTACAGATGATAATAATCTGATAATAGACGTTAATGATGCATTCACGGAGATTACAGGTTATAGCAGGGATGAAGCGTTGGGCATGAATCCAGGTTTTACTAAGTCAGGTATTCATGATAGTCATTTCTACGAGGAGATGTGGTCTCAAATAATCAATCATGGAAGGTGGCAGGGAGAAGTGATAAATAGCAGGAAAGACGGTGAAGATGCGCCTATTTGGATTTCTATTTCTGTAATAAAAGATTCTGAAGGGCACCTGTCGAATTATATCGCAATCTTCAGTGATATCTCAGAGATGAAAGAGACACACAAAAAGTTATCAAATTTGGCGTACAGCGATGCTCTGACAAAGCTGGGAAACCGGAATCACTTCAGGAATACATTAAAAAATGCTATAAGGACTGCAAAACTAAATGAACAACAGTTTATGCTGCTTTTTATTGATCTAGATAGGTTCAAAGAAGTAAATGACACGCTGGGACATGAGTCTGGAGATAAGTTGTTAATTGAAATATCTACGAGACTGAAAGGTTGTATACGTAGGGCTACAGATGTTGTTACGCGATTTGGCGGGGATGAGTTTTCATTTCTTATGCAGGGGTGCGGAGATATCGAAATCGCCAAAGATGCCGCAGGTAGGATAATTGCAAAGATAGGCGAACCTGTAAATTTGGGTGGTCATACTGTTAATGTTGGTGCCAGCATTGGAATTGTATGTTATCCGAATGATGGTGGTGAGTTTGACACAGTGATCAGGCGGGCGGATTGCGCAATGTATAAAGCCAAAGAAGCAGGGCGGAACTGCTACAGGGTCTTTGATCTGAAAATGGAACAAAACTTTCATACTAAGGAGCAATTGGCAGAAGATATACGACATGCTCTAAGGCGCAGAGAGTTCGAGATCTTATATCAGCCTCAGGTTGATATGCTGGAAGGCCGAGTTGTTGGTGTAGAGGCCTTGTTAAGGTGGAAGGATGGAGATCTTATTGTTTATCCCGAAGAGTTTATGCCAATTGCGGAAGAAGTTGGTATGGTTAGCAATATTAGGGATTATGTTTTTGATGAAGTGTGCTCGCAGATAAAAAAATGGGATAAGTCTCTCAGAGAAGAGTTGCATGTTTCAATTAATTTAACTTTGGCTGAATTCAATGAACCCGGTTTATTAACTAGTATTGGCAAGTATGTCAAAATTCACGATATCAATTTCTCCCCGATAAGTTTTGAACTTACAGAAAGTACTGTGATGAAGGATGTCGAATATTCATTCAAAACATTTCATGGGCTCAAGAAGATGGGGTTGAAAGTGAGTTTGGGGGATTTCGGTGGCGGTTGTTCTTTATTGCAGTATATCAGATGTTTCCCTATTGATGTGATCAAAATAGACCAAATCTTTATTGAGCTTTGCCATTCAGATCCGGAAGATGCAAAAGTAGTAAAAGAGGTTATTTCATTGGCACACGACATGAAGGCGAAGGTGGTGGCTGCGGGTGTTGAATGTATTGAGCAAAAGGAGTTTTTACTTTCGAAGGGGTGTAATCTTTGTCAGGGTTATTATTACAGCAAGCCGTTATCTGGCTCTGAGCTAGAAGGATTTTATGAAAACTACTGTCACGAAAATAGTTTAATAGTAGAAGCCGAATTACCCGTTGATTTGGTCTAAAGTTATTTATGCTCTTGGGTGAGCTGCATTATATACTTTCTTTAACCTTTCTGAACTTACGTGTGTGTAAATTTGGGTTGTACTCAAGTTTTCATGGCCAAGCAGTTCCTGAACACTTCTCAGATCAGCTCCTGCATTCAAAAGGTGTGTGGCAAACGAATGGCGAAGTTTGTGTGGTGTGATGTCGGATGGTAGATCCGCAACTATAAGATAATTCTTGAATGACCTTTGAAATGAACGTGCTGATAATCTTGTACCGTGTTTATTTACTAAAAGCGGGGCTAATGCTCTTTCGTCGGCACATCGCATATCTCTGACTCTTAGATATTTTCTCAGTGATGAAATCGCTGGTTTACCCAAACCGCACAGTCTTTCCTTCTTTCCTTTCCCTTTTACTTTGATAATCCCCGAAAAGAGATCTATATCACCCATATTAAGGCTCATTGCCTCATTAATCCTAAGACCGCCACTGTAAATTACTTCAAGAATTGCGTTGTCTCTTCTATTGGCGAATATAGCGCTATCAGAATCAGCTGCGGTACCATTTTCCACTGCGGTACGCCAGTGCACTTCTGTTGCATCAAGAAGCTTTTCAACCTCTTTGACCGTAAGGTATTTTGGTAACGGCTTGGACTTTTTGGGAGATGTAATTCCAGTAAAAGGATTTTTAGGAACAATATTTTCGCGCACCATGAATTTAAAGAATGATCGTAGAGCAGAGACTTTCCTGTTAATCGAAGTGATCGCGAGTTCTTCGCCTTGTAATGCAATTATAAATTCTCGTGCATCATAGATATCAACCTCTTTCCAATCTCGGGCTTTCTTTGTCGTTTGCTCTTTCATCAAAGGTGAAATCCTGATGAAATGTTCAATGTCTCTGCGATAGCTGTTGATAGTGTGATCAGATGAATTTCGTTCTGATCGAAGGTAGGCAAGAAAATTATTGAGGTGTGTGTTAGTCATAAAAAGAAAAACTCCGCAGATGCATTATCTGCGGAGTTTGAAGTGTCTTACTTTTTGTTATCCAGCGATGCTTTTACAAAATCACGGAAAAGTGGGTTTGCTTTAAGCGGCGTAGATTTGAATTCTGGGTGGTACTGACAAGCAGTAAACCAAGGATGATCTTCGATCTCAACTATCTCAACAAGTCCGCCATCAGGAGATGTTCCAGAAATTGTAAGACCGTTTTCCTGAAGAACATCAGCGAATTTCGAGTTGAATTCATAGCGATGACGGTGACGTTCTGCAATATCGATTTCACCGTATGCTTTCGCAGAGTTTGTTCCCTCTTTGAGCGTACAAGGGTACGAACCAAGACGCATTGTCCCACCTTTCGCAGTAATCGATTTCTGGTCTTCCATAAGGTCGATTACATTGTTCTTAGTAGCTGCGTCAAATTCCGCACTGTTTGCGTCTGTAAGTTTACATACGTTTCTTGCAAACTCTATTACAACACACTGCATTCCAAGACAGATACCAAGGAATGGGATTTTGTTTTCACGAGCGTATTTAACCGCTTCGATCTTTCCATCGACACCACGGTCTCCAAATCCACCAGGAACAAGGATACCATCAACACCTTCAAGGAATTTTGCAGCGCCTTCTTTTTCCATATCTTCAGCTTCAACACGACGAACTTTTACTTTTACATCGTTTGCAATACCAGAGTGGATAAGTGCTTCGTAGATACTTTTGTATGCGTCCTGAAGACTCATGTATTTACCTACAACAGCAATCTCAACAGTTCCGCTTTGAGGTTCGATAGCTTTCTTCAGCATTTGTTCCCAATCTGAAATATCAAGAGTGCGTTCTGGAAGTCCAAGAAATTGCAGAACTTTTGCATCCACCTTTTGGTTAGCAAGGTCAACAGGAACTTCGTAAACATTGTTCGCTACGTCTTTCTCTTCGATAACCATATCCTTGTGCACATTGCAGAATAGCGAAAGCTTTTCAAGGTGCTCTTCTGCCATGTGCTTTTCGCAACGGCAAACAAGCATGTCTGGAATAATACCGATTCCGCGAAGGATACCAACAGATTGTTGAGATGGTTTAGTTTTCATCTCACCAGCAGCCTTAATATAAGGAACATACGTAAGATGCATGAAAAGTACGTTTTGCGGTCCTGCTTCAACTTTGTACTGGCGGATTGCTTCAAGGAAAGGTAGTGATTCTATATCACCTGCTGTTCCACCAATTTCAGTAATCGCAATATCAACGTCATCCGCATCAAGAGAAGATATCGCTGCTTTGATTTCGTTTGTGATATGAGGAATAACCTGAACAGTTCCTCCAAGGTAACCACCTTGACGCTCACGGTTGATTACTGTGCTGTAGATTCTACCAGTTGTGTAGTTACTTGACTTCTGGCATGTGATTCCGGCGAATCGCTCGTAGTGTCCAAGGTCCAGATCGGTTTCTGCTCCATCATCTGTTACATAAACTTCACCGTGCTGGTATGGAGACATTGTTCCCGGATCAACATTCAGGTAAGGGTCAAGTTTCTGCATTCTTACTCGATATCCGCGATTGCGCAAAAGCATTGCCACTGAGGCCGCTGTGATACCTTTTCCTAGGGACGAAATTACTCCGCCTGTTACAAAGATATGTTTGGTCATTTTTACTCCCGTAATAACTTTTTTACCCTGATTTATGTGCAGGTAAAAATATTTTTTTTTGTCTGTTTATACGGGGTTCTAATATTAATAGACTAATCAAAAAAAACAATTTGAAGATCACATTTCTTTGCCAGTAATATTGCTTCTTCGCCTCTTGAATTCTGTATATGTTCATATCGGAAATCGCCTCTTGAAAATATTTGAATAAAAAGTAACAAAATTTTGGAAATGTTGTAACCATTTTGGTTTTGGTCGCGATTTAAGTTAGTAATGAGATTCATCAGGCCGATGAAAGCAAAGAGATAAAAAACAATAATAAATGAGGTTTCAAAATGGATATCAAAAAACTATTTACAGCGGTGGTTCTTTCTGCAGGAATTCTAACATCACTAACTTCTTCTGCATTTGAAGGTGATAGAGGCGGGGAGCGTGGCGGAAAGGGAAGACAGGGCGGTCATCATATGAAAAAAGGAGGTTTTATGATGAAGAAGCTACTGGGAAAACTGGATCTTACAGAAGAACAAAAGGAGCAGTTGGAAGTCCTGAAATCAGAAGGCGATCGTGAAGTATTTGCTGAGCAAATGAAAGCTGCTAGAGAAAAGCTTCACAATGCTCTCCGTAATGAGTCCGGAGTAATAGATGAAGGAATAGTTCGTGAAACTTCTGCTGAAATTGCGGAATTGACGATTCAGCAAGCATATATGATGCAGGACAAAAAAGCTGCATTTGAAGACATTCTTACCGATGAACAGAAAACACAGTTGGAAACTCTGAAGTTAGAAATGAAAGAAAAATTCCAATCACGAAAAGACGGCTCGCAGGGCAAAAAAAGAGGTAAAGGGCGGCAGGCGAAAGGTAGAAAAGGATGTGCGAACTGTCAGGAAAATGAGAATAATTAAGTTAGCCGGGTCATATTACAGGCTAATAAAGAATTATGGAATACAGAAATGAGGTAAGGACTTGTTGAAAGGGCTGCCTGACTGTTAAAAAGTCCTGCCTAAGGTGGGGCTTTTTTTTGCTCTGCTTTCTATGGTGAAACTCATGTGCAGGCTTTTGCTGTGGGAGATGTTTTAAAAGTATACATATTGGATAAGTGTTTATTTAGGGATGCGTTTTTTATTCACATTCCAAATTTTGTGTCAGAATCTTATTAACCAGGAAGTACATGAAGAGCAGGAAGCTTTTTCTTTATAAGAATCTTCCTGAACTTACTGATCTTCCTGATAAAAATAAACAAATTTAATTTCAGCTATCACAGATCTTGGGACATTACCCATTTTTTTACTTTGTTTATCTTTTTTATGAAAAAGTTTTAAAATGTTGTAACCATTTTGGTTTTGGTCGCGATTTAAGTTAGTAAGAAGATTCATTTGGCCGATGAAACTAATTGTTAAATAACAAAACTTAAGGAATGAGAAAATGACTATCAAAAAACTATTTACAGCGGCGGTTCTTTCTGCAGGAATTCTAACATCTCTGACATCTTCGGCTTTCGAAGGGAAAGGGGAGGGGGGTGAACGCAAGGGACAGCGCGGTCAAAAGTTTGGACGTATGGCGGAGCAGTTTGGATTGACTGAAACTCAAATGGAACAATTGAAAGAGATGCGTGAAAGTGGTGACGTGGATATGCGTGAGGCTTTGGAATTTGTCTTGACTGATGAGCAACTAGAAAAACGTGATGCTTTCCGTGCTCAGCGTGAAGAAGGTAAAGGAAAGAAAAAAGACGGTAAAGCTAAACGTGGGCAAGGAAAGCAACGTCCTATGGATGAAACTGAGTAATATTGCTCTGTGTAAAAAATCATTTAAGCATGATGGCATTTAGCACTTTACTCTCCTTTCCCTGCCATCATGCTTTTTGTTATTTATAAAATTCTGTAATAATGATTTATTGAAATTATTAAGTGCAGAAGAAAAGACAGTGTTTTGAGGTGTTATACTGTTTTGAGGAATCTTAATTGGAGCTTAACTTATTTAGCTTGTATATATGACTACAGATGATGACATAGTATATATAAATGCAGTACTCTCTGGAGATGTTAATGCATTTGAAAATATAATAAGTAAATACAAAAAACATGTGTTTGCTGTTATTTCTAAGCGCGTGCCGTTTCAGGAAATAGAGTCTGTTGCTCAGGATGTTTTTGTGCGTTCTTTTAGATCATTGGAGAAATATAAACCGAAAAAGCCTTTTAAGCATTGGTTGAGTACGATTGCGATGCGGGCAAGTTGTGACTATTGGAGAAAAAACAGCAAAGAAATCAATCTCAGGGCGGTTTGTGGTGGTGATTCTCACACCGATGCTTTTGAACTGTTGTTGGATTTGCATTCTTTTTCTGATGCTAAAGAAAAAGAGTACAAAAGTGAATTAGTTGAAATTATGGAGATCTCTCTTGGAAAACTCGATGCAGAAGATCGAACGTTAATTGATCTTGTATATATGGAGGGGTGGAAGCTTAAAGATGTCGCTTCTGTTTTAGAATGGGGAATTGCAAAGACAAAAGTGCGGGCAATGCGTGTGCGAAGGAAATTGAAATTAATCCTTTCGGAATTGCTGGATGAAAGTAGAGAGGAAAAGGTGGTTCTATGAAACATAAAAAGAAAACAATTGAAAGTGTTTTTGTTGATGTGCGCGATCATTCTGCTAATGGGTTTGTGGAATCGGCAGATTGGCAGGCAAACCTCATGGGTGAAATCCGTAGGGAAGCTGTCAGGTGCGACGTTACATCGGGTGAAATTGCTGATTCAACCGTTTGGGCTTTTGCCGGAAGTTTTCTCGCTCTGGCTGTTTTGGTGTTGGCGGTTACAGTTGGAATGTTCGATGATACTGTAGAGTTCGAATTGTATGAAGATTCTGTGTCGTATGAATATTCATTTATTGAATTTTAATGTGAGGTGATGAAATGAAGAAAAATAAGTTTTACCTTGCTTTTGTTATGGCGTTTTTGTCGGGATTGATTGCCGGTGGTATAGGTGGGTTTTATGTTCATCGTAAACATGTGAAATCTTTTCTTGATCGTGAAAAGGGGCCAAAGATGATTAATCATATGGTGCTGAAGCGGCTTGACCATGTGTTTCAGTTAAAGTCTGAACAGTCTGATCAAGTTGAAGCAATTCTGGTTTCTATGAATGATCAGTTTAAACAAATTCGAGAATATGTTCAGCCTAAAAGTAAAAAAATAATTGATGCAGCTGTTGAAGAAATTAAGCTTGTTATGAGTGAAGAGCAGCTTGTTGATTTTGATGAAAAGATAAAAAATGTAATGTCGAGAATGCACAGCCGTAAGGGTGGAGGAAAGCCTACTTCTGATGGGCGTCGCAGTTTTGGTGGTAAAGGTGAAAGAGGTGTGAGGTTTAAGAAAGATGAATAGTTTGTTAACTGTTCATCTTAATTATTTAGAATTACTTCTTCAGTGTTTCTCTTAGTTTTTGATTTCCCAGTTGGCCGCATGCTGCCATTAGGTCCTGACCTTTCGGTATTCTTTTTATAACAACAAGTCCTTGCTCGTCCAGCCATTGGTAAAAAGTATTTACTTCTTCATAGCTTGGCGCATCATATTTCGAGCCTGAACCAGGATTGTAGGGAATCAGGTTTACTTTAACTTTTAGGTCCTTTAGAAATTCAATAAGAGCTAGCGCGTCTTCATGCGAATCGTTGTAGCCTTTTATTAAAATGTATTCAATAAAGAATATTCCTGCTTCTTTAAGAGGATAACTTTTTAAGGCAGCTTTCAGTTTCTCAAGGTTATATTTCTTATTAACCGGCATTATCCCTGAACGTTTCTCATCAATTGCTGAATGCAGTGAAATAGCAAGCTTTATATTCGGCCAGTTCAAATCTCCAAGTTTATTGATCCCTTCGACTTCACCAACTGTTGATATAGTGATGTTACCGTGGTTAAAGTTTATTCCTTTATCTTCACAGAGAATGTCAATTGATTTTATCAGGTTGTCAAAGTTATCCAGCGGTTCTCCCATTCCCATGTAAACGATGTTTTTGATATTGTGACCAAGAACGTGTTTGGCGTAATAAATCTGTCCGACTATTTCAGCTGCAGTTAGATTTCTAAGTAAGCCTAAGCGAGCTGTTTCACAGAAATCACAACCCATTTTACAGCCAACTTGAGTCGAGACGCAGATGGTTTTGTAATTTTTCATTGGAATAACGACAGTCTCATACTCGAGATTGTCATCTGACCTTGTTACAAATTTTGTCAGTTCATCTTCTTGTTCCATTTTTACAACTGGCCAAAGATTGACTTTCAGGTCATTCATGATCTTTTCGGCAAGTTTGCCTGACTTTTTGAATTCCGCGGCTTGTGTTAAATCGGTATTCCCATGTCTGAAAACTTCACGGTATATAGCTTCCGCGTGATAGCGGTTTTTATTATATTTTTCTTTGAGCTCTATTGTCAGCTCTGGTAATGTTAAGTTTAGTATATCCAAAATGCACTGCTCCATAATTTAAAATATGGCTTAATTTATGAGAAGTATTTTAAATTACCACCAAGTTTGTAGCAAACATTTTCGATGTCATTAAAGTGTACTGCTTTTACCTTATATATATAAAGGTATTTTTTAGTGCGTTATTCTGGTGTTTTGCAGAGGTTTATCTTTAGTATTTAATAAGATCTGAGTTGTTTTGAAAAAGTTTGATAAAAGGTTTGTAGATGATTGAAGTTGAATTATATTATGCGCCCTGTTGGAATACTCGTTTAAGAAAACGAAAATGTTTTGCAATATAGATATACTTAATATATATAAATAAAGAGGAAAATTATGGCTGTTAAAATCAGACTAAAACGGTTCGGAAAACGTAATGCTGCATGTTACCGAGTAGTTGTTGCAGATGAGCGTTCAGCTCGTGATGGAAAATTCATCGAAGAAGTTGGTTTTTATAACCCAAAGTCTAAAGAAGAAACTGTGAAGCTTGATCGTATTGATTACTGGCTTTCTGTTGGAGCTCAAGCTTCTGAAACTGTTGAACGCATTGTGAAACGCGTTAAAGAAGGTACGAAACTTGTGAAGGCTGCTCCAAAAGGTCTTAATAAGCCTGCAGCTAAAAAAGTTGAAGCGACTGAAGAAGCTGTTTAAGCGTAAGCTGAAATAGCTTTTCTTAACCTTAAAGAGGTGTGTAAATGTTTGGAATCTTTAAAAAACTATTTGGTGGCGGTAAGTCTGCAAGGGCTAAAACTCCAACAGTAGATGGATTGGAAGACTTAGAGAACTTTGTTGATTATATCGTGCGTTCTCTTGTTGACAACCCTAAAAATGTAGAGGTTAAGGCAGTTGAGGAAGGTGATGCGAAGGTTATTCGCATTAACTGTAGCAAAGAAGATATCGGTAAGGTTGTTGGTAAGAGAGGGAAGACTATTATGGCTATCCGTTCTCTTGTTAGCGGTGCTGCAGGTCGTCTACAACAACGTGTAACTGTTGAAGTTGTAGACTAATTTGCAGGTAGATATTGTAACTTTGTTTCCTGATGTTTTTTTTGGCCCTTTTGATGAGAGTATTGTTGGAAGGGCAAGAAAACAGGGGCTTGTTGAGATAAATAGTATTAATCTCAGAGATTATACGAAGGATCGTCATCGAACTGTTGATGATAAACCTTACGGTGGTGGCCCTGGAATGTTGTTGAAGGTTGAACCGCTTGTAGAAGCTGTTCGGGATTTGAAAAGAGAAGATTCGTTGGTTATTTTGACGAGTCCTCAAGGTCAGGTTTTTGACCAGAAGGCGGCATTCGAGTTATCTGAGAAAAAGCATTTGATTTTTGTCTGTGGACATTATGAAGGCGTTGATGAGCGAGTTCGAGAGACTGTTATTGATCGGGAGTATTCGATAGGTGACTATGTTTTGACTAGCGGTAATCTAGCTGCAATGGTTATTACTGATGCAGTGGTTAGGTTGCTTCCTGGAGTGCTTGGGTCTGCAGAGTCTGAAGTAGAGGAATCGCATTCAGATGGGTTGCTGGAATATCCTCAGTACACAAGGCCGGCTGAGTTTGAAGGAATTAGTGTTCCTAAGGTTTTGCTGTCGGGGAATCATAAGGCAATTGCTGAGTGGCGTAAAGAGCAGTCTTTAGAAAGGACAAAAGCTCGACGTCCTGATATGATACAGAAGTTAAAGAATTAAATAGATATAAACAAAAACATGAGCGTAAGCTCTGGAGAATGATAATGAACATATTGGATAAGATCAATCAAGAGCAGTGCAAATCTGATTTTGCAGAATTTGCAGTTGGTGACCGCGTGAAAGTTCACGTAAAAATCGTTGAAGGAAAGACTGAACGTATTCAGGTTTTCACTGGTGATGTTATTGCACGTAAGGGTGGGGGAGTTCAAGAAACTTTCACTGTTCGTCGTGTTGTTGCTGGTCAAGGTGTTGAGCGTATTTTTCCAATTCACTCACCACGTATTGAGAAAGTTACTGTTGAGCGTAAAGGTCAAGTACGTCGCTCAAAACTTTACTACCTTCGTGATAAGGTTGGTAAATCTGCTAAGATTAAAGAGAAGCGTTTTGCTTAATCTTAATTTTGGATTTGATACCAAAATAATCTCAGAGAGAGCTTCTTGATGGAGTTTTTAAAGAGAAATGATAACCTCCTGTCCTATGAATTAAAAAAATGGGACCAGGGGGTTTCTTTTGTTGTAGGGGTTGATGAAGTTGGGCGTGGCCCTTTGGCTGGTCCTGTTGTCGCTGCTGCTGTCTGTTTTCCTTGTGGAAGTCAGATACCAAAAGTTGATGATTCAAAAAAGCTCACAGATAAGATGCGTGAGAAACTGTACGATATGATTTTGGCTGTTCCTGGTGTTAAGTATGGAATTGCGGAGTTAAGTGCTCAAGATGTTGATGAATTTAATATTCTGAAATCAACTCATATGGCTATGGCGAAAGCTGTGGCAATGATTCCAGAGGCAGAGTTTGCTTTGATCGATGGTTTGCCTGTTCCTGGCTTTTCTCTTTCTTCTGAGGCGATTGTAAAGGGTGATTCTAAGTCGGCCTCGATTGCTGCTGCTAGTATTTTGGCTAAGGTTTATCGTGATCGATTGATGGTTGGTTATTCTGAAAAATACCCGGGTTATGGTTTTGAATCTCATAAGGGGTATGGAACAAAAAAACATATTGCTGCCTTGAATGAGCTTGGGGTTTGTGAAATACATCGGAGGAGTTTTGCTCCGGTTAGAGATGTTCTTGAGCCTCCTCCAGAGCAATCTGAATTCTCATTTTAAGACTTTTGTCTTTTCTTTCCTTTTAAACCTGTCTTTTACAGGCTTATTTTTATTTGTGTTATAAGCTTTTGAATATAAATTACATCGCATTTAAAATCTCATCTTTGCATTACAAGAATAAACTGAATAGGAGTTTTATATAAAATGGCAAAGTTTCCTTTAGAAACAATTCGTCATAGTGCGGCGCACGTGATGGCGGCGGCAGTCAAGGAATTGTATCCTGACGCTAAATTTGATATCGGTCCGTCTACTGAAAATGGTTTTTATTATGATTTTGATCTGGGTGGGGTGACATTGGCTCCGGAAGACCTGAAAAAGATCGAAGGTCAAATTAATAAAATTATCAATATGAAGCATGAGTTTTTCTATAAAGAAGTTTCGCGTGAAGAGGCAGAGGATGTGCTGAAAGCTCAGGGGCAAACCTTTAAGCTTGAGCGGCTGAATGATATTCCTGCTGACGAAACAATTTCTTTCTATGAAATTGCTGGATTCTCAGATCTTTGTTGTGGTCCGCATGTTGAAAACTCGAGTCAAATTGGTGTGGTTAAGCTTCTTAATGTTGCTGGTTCTTATTTTCGTGGTAATGAAAATAATCCAATGCTTCAGCGTATTTACGGAACGGCCTTTACGAATAAAAAAGCGCTCAATGTTTACCTTAAGCAAATTGAAGAAGCAAAAAAACGAGATCACCGTAAACTAGGGAGAGAGCTTGATCTTTTCACAATGTCAGATGCAGTTGGACCGGGTTTAGTTTTATGGTTACCTAAAGGCGCATTTATTCGTAACCTCATTGAAAATTTCTGGCGTGAAGAGCATTTTAAAAACGGTTATGATCTTCTGTATACTCCGCACATCGGTCGTGCGAATCTTTGGGAAACAAGTGGACACTTAGACTTCTATAAGGAAGGAATGTACACTGCAATGGAAGTTGATGGTCAGGAATACTATCCAAAACCTATGAACTGCCCATTCCATGTTGAAGCATACAAAGCACGCGGTCGTTCGTATCGCGAACTTCCTGCGCGTTGGGCTGAGCTTGGTACTGTTTACCGCTACGAAAAGAGTGGAGCACTTCACGGTCTATTCCGCGTTCGCGGATTTACTCAAGACGACGCACATATCATTTGTACACCAGCACAGGTTGAGGATGAAATTGCTAAAGTTCTACGTTTCTGTTTATATATCTGGAAAAGTTTTGGTTTTGATGACGTGCAGGCGTACATCTCAACTCGTCCAGAAAAAGCAGTTGGAGAACCCGCTCAGTGGGATCTCGCACAGAAATCACTTGAAAACGCAGTTAATGAAGTTGGAATAGAGTGTAATATTGACGAGGGTGGAGGAGCTTTTTACGGTCCAAAAATCGACCTTAAGATTAAAGATGCGATTGGTCGTGAGTGGCAGACATCAACAATTCAGTTTGACTTCAACCTTCCTGAGCGTTTCGATATGACATATATCGGAGAAGACGGAAAGAAACATCAGCCGTATATGATTCATCGTGCGCTCTTTGGTTCACTTGAACGCTTCTTCGGTATTATTACTGAGCATTTCTCTGGGGCTTTTCCCGCTTGGCTTGCTCCTGTTCAACTATCTCTACTACCAATTGGTGAAGAGCAGTTTGATTATGCACAAGAATTTGCTGCAGAACTTCGCAAGCAAGGTTTTAGAGTTGAAGTTGATCTTCGCGACGAAACTATTGGGACAAAGATTAAAGGTGCTCGTAATCAGCGCATTCAATACATTGCGGTTATTGGTGAGCGTGAAGTGGAAGATGGTCAAGTTTCTGTTAGATCGAGAAGAGAAGGGCAGCTTGGTGCTATCTCTAAGGAAGATTTAGTGGAAAAAATTAAAAGTGACGTTGAGAATAAACTCTAGTTGTAGTATGTTGTCGCTCAATTATAGAATTGAATTTTTTGAAATGTAAAATAAACGGAGGAAAATCCCATAGCTACGTTAATCAAACCAGGTGACCCTAAATTCTCAGGTCGCAAACTTCGTGTAGTCGGTGACGACGGTGAACAGGTCGGAATTCTTTCTTATGAAGATGCACGGAAAATGGTAACTGAGCAAGGGATGGACTTAGTTCTAGTTTCTGATAAAAGCGAGCCTTATGTTTGTCGTGTGATGGATTACGGTAAACTTAGGTATGAGCAGAAGAAGAAGGTTAAAGATCAGAAACGCTCATCTTCAAAATGTAAATTAAAAGAAGTTAAGTTCCGTGTTAATATTGAGGAACATGATTATCAATACAAGATTAATCATGCAATCGAGTTTCTTGGGAAAGGGAATAAGGTAAAACTTACTCTTATGTTCCGTGGACGTGAGATGGCTCATAAAGACATTGGGTTTGCTTTGATGGAAAGGGCTGTAGCCGATCTTGTCGAGCAAGGTAAAGCGGAAAGCGGAGCCAAGCTGATGGGTCGTAATATAACAGTGGTGCTTGCACCAAGAGGTAAAAAGTAATTTTTTGCCTTCGTACTGGTTGTTGGCTGGCATCGGCCTCTGCCAGAGAAAAAATAAAGTATAAATGTAGGAGAACGAACGATGCCTAAGATGAAAACACGAAAGTGTGCTGCGAAACGCGTAAAAAAGACTGGTACTGGAAAGTACCGTCGCAACAAAGCTGGTGCTCGTCATATTCTTACTAAGAAAAGTTCGAAGCGTAAGTCGCGTCTTGGAAAAGATGGTGAAGTAAAAAAGACTGAGATGAGCCGTATTAATGCTGCTCTACCGTACGCTAAGAAGAAAAAGAAAAAATAAGCTGTTTGAATTTAGTTTTAAACTAAACAGCATTTTGGAGGTAAGAAAAAATGGCAAGAGTAACTTGTTCAGTACAATCACGCAAGCGCAGAAAACGCGCACTAAAGCAAGCAAGAGGTTTCTACGGAGCACGTAGTAAACAAATCCGTACAGTATATGATGCACTAGATAAAGCTATGGCTCATGCATTTGTTGGACGTAAGCAGAAGAAACGTCAGTACCGCCGTCTATGGACAGTGCGTATTAATGCTGCTACTCGTCTTAACGGAATGAATTACAGTACTTTTATCAATGGACTTAAGAAAGCTGGAATTGAGCTGAACCGTAAGGTTCTAGCTGATATGGCTGTAAACGATGAAGTTGCTTTCAAAGCACTTATCGCTACTGCTAAAGCACAGCTTGCTAAGTAGTCTTCATTGACTTAATCCTTCTCTGAAGGATTTTCTTAACCCTGGGATTTCGATCTCAGGGTTTTTTTGTGCCTGGATGTTTTTGTGATTTTCTCTATTTATGTGTATTTGTCTTAATTTTTCTAAGTGCTACTTGATTGGTGGTATTTATAAATTAGTTATATTACCCTAACTTTGTAAAATAATTGAGGTATATATGAATAAGATAAGTAAAGGTTCTTTGTTTATTGCTTGCCTTCTTGGTTCGCAATTGGTAAGTGCGGAAGAAAGTTGCTGCACTAAAATTCCGCCACGTTTTGCATCTGATGGTTCTGTTAAAATCCCGGCTGTTATTTCTCCTGTTCGGAAAGTGGCTGAGTCTACTGGTTTGAATATGATCGCGATCCCGGAAGGGGAGTTTACTATGGGAAGTCGTGATAAATTTTCTCGTCCGGATGAACACGCTTTACATAATGTGAAACTTGATAAATTCTGGATTGCAGAGACGCCGGTGACAAATGCGCAGTTTAGAAAATTTGTTGAGGCGACTGGCTATAAAACAACAGCTGAGATTGTTCCGGCTGTCGAAGATTTTATGAAGGATATGCCGCCGGGCGCAGCTCCGCCGTCTGCAGATGCTTTGTTTGCTGCTTCATTAGTTTTTAGACCGACTGATGGTCCTGTTTCTTTGAATAATCCTCTTGTCTGGTGGGAGTGGAAAGCTGGTGCCTGTTGGTCTCAGCCAGCTGGACCGGGAAGTTCGGTAGAGGGGAAAGAAGATCATCCTGTTGTTCATGTTTCATGGAATGATGCGAAAGCTTATGCGGAGTGGGCTGGAATGAGTTTGCCGACTGAGGCTCAGTGGGAATATGCTGCTCGTGGTGGTAAGGAGCAGTTGCCATTTATTTGGGGAGAAGAGGGTGTTGATGATGGAGAGGTGAAGATTAATACCTTCCAAGGTCAGTTTCCTTATAAAAATAGTTTGAGGGATGGTTTCCTGATGACGTCGCCGGTTAAA
>JAUVCU010000293.1 GCA_030590715.1 Lentisphaeria bacterium | reverse complement strand
AATGAACGTGCCGTTGATGAGAAACGTGCTTCAAAGTTAGAAGAACGTGCTAAAATCGCAGCTCATAAGCCTGTCTATTTCTATTCCGGGCAAAATCAGGAACCTGCCGAAGAAGAAGTGGTTGAAGCAGAAAATGCTGTTGAAACTACGGAAGAAGTGGTTGAAGCAGAAAATGCTGTTGAAGCTACGGAAGAAGTTGCTGAAGTAGAAAATGCTGTTGAAACTACGGAAGAAGTTGTTGAAGTAGAAAATGCAGTTGAAGGTGAAGTTGTTGAAGTAGAAAATGCTGTTGAAGCCACTAAAGATGATTCTGTTATTTAAAAATTAGCTAATATTGTCGACACGGACAGCTAATAGCTTTTTTTAATTATATTTTTGAGAGCCTGACTTCTTTTTCGAAGTCAGGCATTTTTTTTGTTCAGCTAATAAATATGTGCTTTGCAGGAGTTTGTGTGAAGGCTTTTGGTTAGACGCGAAGCGAGTGCGAATACCTGGAGGACAGTCCCGCTTTTAGGGGCTGTCGATTTAAGCTCCCCAAAAACAGTCCCTCTCTGATTTACATCCGGCTCTTTTAAATTACGGGGCCGATCCTCCTTATTTTCGATTATTAGACAGGCATCAGTTGATAGACATCTGCACTTTGCCTGTTTTTCATTATTCCTATGTATACTTCAGCTTATTCTCCCATTTATCCTGTTTTTAGCACAGAATTCAGGATTTTAGATACATTGAATGCAGAACAGATCCATAACCACTCTGTCTGAACTTTATCTATTCCCCTGTGCAAAAATTGTCGAATCCCCATATTGTGCTTGATATGAGCAAAAACTTCTTCAATGTCAGGAGCGCGCTTGCTGTAAATATCTGTACACATAACTCTTCCCTGCATTTCTTCGAATTCATCTCTGGAAATCATGCGTCTTGTTGCCTTGCGCGAAAGGCATTTTGTCGCTAATGGACAATCACCACAGCCTTTACTTCGAAACTCTCTAACACTTACATTTTAGTTTTCCTCGTTTGGTTTCTATAAAATTCTAACATCCGCCCCATTGGACAATAGTAGCAGTCAAGTTCCTTATCATATACAAAAGCCCCCTTTGCCAAAACGGGGAATTTCTTTCCTTTCATGGGAAGTTTCTCCCATTGCTCTTCCGGAACCGGAACAGTTAGATCTTCTCTTATTGCAGGGGGCTCATTTTGGTTTTTTCCTGCAGAAGAATATCTCTCAATACCTTTTTCTGTGAGTAATTCCAGATTCTGTCCCGTCGCAAAACTGCTGTCAGCGAGGACGTTTTTCAACCTTTTTTCAGCTAAGTTTTCAACATCCGAGACAGCTTTCTCTACCATTGCTGCCTCATCAGAACCGGAAGCGATCCCCGCAGATACTATAGTTCCCGTATTTGTATCAGCCGCAGCAACCGGAGTGTAATTGGGAGCAGAACCTCCATCTTTATTATTCATAACATGGCTATCCGGATCTGTTACTGGAGTTCGTGCAGTAGCCGCTTTTCGCGAGACACCCTTTGCTTTTTTTGCAGCATCACGCTTTCGCCCCTCCTCAAGGGCCACTTCAAGAGCACGCTTTTTCTGCTCTAGGCGTTCTATTTCATCTGCTAATTCTTTCTGAGTTGCCCCATCGGGGTCTTCTGATATATCCACCTGTTTCATATTCTCAAGTGCTTTGGCAAGATCCGCGGCAATCTCTTCTGAAGGCTGCCCAATTGTGGTCGTTTTCAGCGCTCCATCACGTTTTGAATTTGAACGAAGGCGAGTGCCATCTATTGCCAGCCCAACATCAATTTGTCCTCCTAGAGAAATCAGGGCGAGTTGTTTAAATAGATCTGTAAGCTGTTCTTTAAAACGATTCCTAAATGCGGAGAATGTGCTGTGATCTACTGTCCTTTTATGCAGAAACCACATGAAATCAACCCGATGTTTACTGGCTTTCTCAAGTTCGCGGCTCGAGCGTATGCGTTCTGTAAGACCGTAAAGTATTGTGCCGGCAAGCACCTTGCCGGTATTATTGCTGAAATAGAATGTTGATTTCCTTGTCGGGGAAGACTTTGTCCTCCCATTAGAGAAATGGGAGAACTTGCTTGCGATCTGTGTTTAATTCTGAAGTGAAATATTTGCTGCACTTTTCACGTTGATCAGGTAGGCTTCGCCTTCGTTGAAATTGCCGATAGTATTGAGCCAGCTGCCATTTACGAGTCTGATTGCATTGCCTTTTTCATCTTTAACCAGCACGATGTTATCAGCCGTTATCAATGACGATAATGCATCAAGAGCATCGATACTGCCTGTTCCGTAATACGGAACGAGGTTGTCACCGGCAGCCAGGCTAACCTGAGTGCCCGCGGGGATCAGTTCCCCTTCAATTTCAATTGCAGATTGGTTGTAATCAGAAGAGAGCTTGATCATAAATGCGGCCGAGCTATTCCAGGCAGTCGTTGACGGATCGACGATATTACCATCAGCATTTTTAACGAATTCTATTTTGGCCTTATCGCTGTCAGAAAATGCATTTACTATAAAATCAGTTGAATCGACTCTAAGAGATATCAGGTTATACCCTGATCTTAAATCAATTGATTGTTTGTACGTCTTAGAACTCGACTCTACGACTCCTGCATTAATCTGAGGATATGATTGTCGGGTTTGATTCATCAGCTCCTTGGTGATGTCGTACATAGTCTAGATTTTCATAGCTTCAGGCATACTTTCAATACAATGATGCACGATGCAGGAATCTCTTATGATGTTATCAAGCAGATGACTGCTCACACTCCAGAGATGTCTGAACACTACAGACATATGACAGACAAAACTCTTCTTTTATGTCAAAATGCAGTGGAAATTGCTTTAGATACTGACTGGAAAATAAGCTAAAAACGAGCAAAACGGTTAGAAAAGGCAGCAAGTGGCAAGGGTTTTCCTTTCTTCATGATGTACACACTTATATACACAGTAGGCAATAAAAAAGGACTTACACGCTTCTTTTCAGAAACTTATAAGTCCTTGATATTCAAGAAATGGTACCCGGAATGGGACATTTTTTTGAGGTTAAATCTAAGAAGTAGTACCGTTTAGTACCACTTTTGAACTTTTGTTTTCTAAAAAACCGTATATTGTAGTCATATCAGATACTATGAACAACTAGAGTGCGATATGGCTAAAAAAAGCATTAAACTTGATACAGGAACTGTATATCAAAAAACAGCAGGTGGCAATTACTTTTTTCGCTACCAACT
>JAUVCU010000323.1 GCA_030590715.1 Lentisphaeria bacterium | reverse complement strand
GGAAAATTCTGTTTGCTCTGGTCGCACTTTTCCTTCTTCTACAATTTGATCAAGAAACCAATTATATAATGGCCGGTGAACCTCAAATTCGAGAGTACAGATTGAGTGAGTTATACCTTCAATCGAATCCTCAATACAGTGAGCATAATCATACATTGGGTAGATACACCAGTCATCACCAGTATTGTGATGTGTCGCCTTACGGATACGGTAAAGAGCCGGATCACGCATGTGAACATTAGCGTGCTCCATATCGATAATTGCGCGAAGCGTTTTGCTTCCGTCTTCAAACTCACCGTTTTTCATCTTTTCAAACAGATCAAGGTTTTCTTCAACAGATCTACTTTTGAAAGGACTGTCCTTACCCGGTTCAGTAAGAGAACCACGGTATTCGCGAACGTCATCAACACTCAAATCACAAACAAATGCCTTACCGTCTTTGATCAGTTTTACAGCGTAGTCGTACATTTTTCCAAAATAGTTCGATGCGAAAAAGAGGTTTTGTCCCCAATCCCATCCAAGCCACTGCACGTCTTCTTTAATAGAATTTACGTACTCAATATCTTCTTTTGTCGGATTCGTATCGTCAAAGCGAAGGTGGCATTTCCCGCCATATTGCTTAGCCAGTCCGAAGTTCAGACAGATTGATTTTGCATGACCGATATGCAGGTATCCGTTTGGCTCCGGCGGGAAACGAGTCACAATTTCGCTATGTTTTCCACTTGCCAGATCTGCGTCTACAATTTCCGTTATAAAATTTGTCAACTTAGTTGCTTCTTCTGCACTCATTTTTATAAGTCCTTAAGTTTTATAGTAAAATCAAATTTGCCATTTAGGCATCAAAGTTGATTTCCAAAGCTTCTTTAATTCGGTTCACGGATTTATCTTTTCCAAGAATAACAATAGTCTCTAAAAGATCAGCGCCAATTCCACCACCAGTAACACAAACGCGAACCGGTTGATTCAGCTTACCAGGTCCAAGTTCAAACTCTTCTCCAGCTGCTGCAATTGCAGCCTCAATATTAGCTTCAACCAAATCTTCCATTGCGGTAAGTTTTTCAGTTAAAGAAGTCAAAGCATTTCGTACTTCATCTTTCTTGATAGCTTTTTTTAGATTTTTCATGTTAAACTCAACGTTGTCGGTAAAGAAATAGCTCCACCCTTCAACTTGAGAAAATAGTTTCGTTCTAGTCTGAAGAAGCTTAGCAACCGTTTCAAAATAGCTCAGTTCAACACCTTCGAACCACTCGAAATCAGCCGCAGCAGTTTTAGCGATTTCAACAAAAGAACCAAACTCCATTTCAGCAAGGTACATTCCGTTAAGGTTCTGAAGTTTGTTCATATCAAGCTGAGCCGGAGAACTCTTAACTCTCTCAAGTTCAAAAGCTTCGATTAGTTCAGCACGGTTCATTTTTTCGCGATCGTCACCAGGAGACCAGCCAAGAAGAGTAAGGTAGTTGAAGAATGATTCAGATTCATACCCTTTACTTCTGAAATCACCAACGAATGCGTCTCCGTCACGTTTGCTGTAAGGCTTCCCCTGTTTATTCACAATCATAGGCATGTGAGCATAAACGGGAACATTGTATCCAAGAGCGTCGAACAGAAGAATGTGGCGGTACGTATTTTCAACGTGATCATCACCACGAACGATGTGCGTTATATTCTGAGCCATGTCATCACAAACATTTGCGATGTGGAAAACAGGAGAACCATCGCTACGTACAACAACAAGGTCTTTCATGCTGTCCATTGGCTTAGCAAGCTCACCTTTGATCATGTCGTTAAAGAAAACCTCACGACGTGTGAAAACAAATTTTGAACAGTTTTGAAGTGTAAAAGATTTACCTCCGCTAAGGATCCCGTCGATTTCAGGATTCAGTTCGAAAACACATTCGTTTTCAGCGTTGTAGACTTTAAGATCTTTAAAACCAGCCAGACAAGCTGCTTCAGGAACCGCTTTACCTTTTCTGCTGATTTGTGCGTAGTTCACACCAGTCATATCAATAATAACGTCTTCTTCAGGGTGAACTGTAATTTCATGAGTGTTACCTTCACGAACACAGTCAATTGAATCGCAGTTCCAAGGAATGCGGAAAAGAGTCGGAGTAGCTTCTCCATCTTTTGAAGGCGCCTTGTAGGCATTTCCTTCAGAAATCATTTTCTGAACAGCTTCAAGATGAGCATCGGCACGCTTGCTTTGATACATAATCTCTTCATCAAAATCAAGGCCAAGCCATTCCATACATTCAAGAAGAGCATCAATAGCTTCCTGAGTTGAACGTTCTCTATCTGTGTCTTCTACACGAAGAATGAATTTTCCGCCGGTATGTCGGGCAAAAAGCCAGTTAAAAATTGCAGTTCTAATATTACCAACATGTACCTTCCCCGTTGGGGATGGTGCAAATCTCACTCTGTTTTCCATTTGCTAAACCTCTATAAACAGTAATTATTTTCATTTTTTAAAACGTTGAAATCTATTACTATTTACTATAGAGTCAAGCAAAGCCACATGTTATCTATTAAGTAAAATCAGCCTGTTCAATTACACGTGAAACTAAAAAAGAAGAAAAGCCCCGAGAAACCAGAAAACGATATGCTTTTTCTCGTTTTTTCCATGGATCTTTTTCCCTAACTAAAGACCTCATTTTTCTCTGCAAGGCAACTGATGCGCGTTCAAGCTGCTCATCATCAGAATCACACTCTTCCATCGTCTGATTGATAAGCTCGGAATCCAATCCCTTTTTCTTCATATACATTTGAATTTTACGAAGTCCATAATTACGACTTTTCAAATCTTCGCAGTACATTCGAGCGAATTCAACATCATCAACGAACCTCAAACGCTCACATTCAGAAAGCGCAAACTGGATCATATCTTCCGGATATTCTTTTTTTGCGAGCTTAGTTTTCAATTCATGG
>JAUVCU010000002.1 GCA_030590715.1 Lentisphaeria bacterium | reverse complement strand
TTCTTTGTCTTTATACCCGGCAATAAACTCTGCGGCTTTTTCCAACTCCTGAGTTGTTTGTTTGATCTGATAATTACTGCCGTTCAAAGCTATTTCCAACGAAGAGATCTCTTTAATTCTATTCTTCAGGCTGACGGATATACTTTGGTTCGTCGTTTTCTGGTCATCAAGTTTCCCGATTTCCCAGTTTCGACAGTTAATGTTTTCTTATAATATTATAAGAAATACTAGTTGTTGTTTTCTAGTATAAACCTATTGGGGGGAATCTTTTTGTCTGTCACACACATGCTTTTCAATATTTTCATTCAGAATGACTCTGAACGCCGGTTAACCACGGTATTAAGACAGGAGAAAACCTTTGCCGCTATATTTTTATGTCAAGTACGCCTGCTATATCTAATATGATAGCTGTTTAGCTGTGAATGGATGACTATTCACACATGACCCACAGAGGTCGAAGAATATCTTTGATAGATCCCATCGCCTGTTGAATCGGTAAACAATAGAAGCTAGATAGCGATTGCTGTATTTATGACATTCAAATGAGTGAAAAGTTCCTGTTAGCGCAGTCTTAACATTAATAAAATAAAACTGGACTTTTTATATGAGATTCCAACGCTCAAAAAAGTTATTCTGAGAAACAAGGCCTACAACACTAAGTACATTGATCAACTACGCAAAATAATGGTAGTGGTTTTTAAGTAGAATATTTCAAACCAAAACGATTCAGCAAAACGCACGATGAAGTATTCCGAAGTTGGAATATGTAGACAGAAAAGTTGTGGGTTTTACTGAGAATTTGGCCAACAACATCTATTGCGCAATCACCCAACAAGGCTATCAGATCAAAGTAGTTCCCGCCCTAAGTGAAGCTTGTATCAGCTAATACATGAGTGATGTCGAATACTGAATTAAGACAAAGCTTTTCTGTGGAGTTCAAAAAAGAAAGAGAGGCAATAGCCTCTCTTTTAATACCCGTTCAACGATATTATTGCCCAAATGTCTTAGGTATTTGAGATCGATCATACATCAGACTTCTGTCATTTTTAACACGCTTAGCCGCATCGTACGTTTCACTCATCTGCGAGTATATATTTGTACCTTTGGTCGTAGACCACTCGTTAGGCAGTGGCAAAGGAAAGAACAGTAAGTAAAATTTACGAGCTACAACAGCACTGCTGGCTCCTTTTCCCGACTGAACAAAATAATGTCCTCCCTTGACATCAAATACAGCAACCTGCACATCGTAGTCGTATACTTTTTCTCGCCATTGGTAAAATACAGCCGACTTCACGATATCATTAACCCCACCGTGCCGAAGCATTATATTTGCTTTATAATCAACATCCCTATCCAAAGAATCTACTTCGGAAAGCGCACCAGCCTTTGCTAGTTCAAGCTGAAGCTTAGCACGAAGGTAATCTGCTATATCACCATCGGCATACACACCCATCACTTCAATATCGACAACTTTACCTTTTAACCGCGCAAAGTTCATACTTTTGAAAACATCATCGAGAGCATCTGCGATAAACTCCTGTTGAAAAGCGACCGGTGGATTAATGGGACTGTCCGCATCCGGCAACCACTTCGTTGAACAGCCTGTCAGCATAGCCACACATGCGGCCATCGCGAGTTTCTTTAACATTTCTAATCCCTCCTTTTTCCGGGTTAAATGGGTTTATTGACTCAGCTCCTGCTGGAGTTTTTGTAACGAGGTATGTAGCGCAAATGAGATTTCGTCCAGCGCTCTCTGCTCCGCATCTAAATTGTAGTACCAACCATCATAAAATGAAGCCCGCTGGACAATGCTGTCCTTATACACGGGCTTTCGATCTTCGTTATAGACAATCAAATCCCAATTGATATCCAGCTCAACATTCTTTTGAGGAGCCCCGACGGCATTAAGAAGAAAAGAACATGGTCCGAGTCCATAACTGTAATGACTCTTCTTAAACCCTAGTTTATTGAGCATAAGTTTAAGAGTGTAGTGCTGCGAACCATCTGACTTCCAGGGCCCGACTTCACTTGGATGTGAGAAAACGGGAGCAAAAAACCGACTGTGGCCCAACTCTTTAGCTGTGCTCAAAAGCAGATTCTGTGTTGCAACAAAGCGCAATTCCCCGACGGGAGTACTTTGATACTTTGTTCCTTCACGAGCAAGGTTAAGGTCAAATGCCTGATCGTTTTCAGTTGTCCAAAGAACGAATGGAAGAGCACTCAGCATAGACTTCGTCTCATTTCTCAGAACTCTTTTATCTTCAACCGCCTCAACAAGCAGACTGTTTTCAGATGAATCAAAAGATCCCTCACTCACGGAGTACTGCCACTTTACGGGGGGACTCATACAACCGGAAGCTGTTAATGTAACTACTGCTAGAGATACTAATTTGAACGCATTGTACATGGTTTTTTCCTATTTATAAAAGATTAAAAATCAAAATTGGAGTCAACTTCAGGTTCAGAATCTGGGATAACGACAGGCTGTACGGGCGTTACCCCCTGCTCGGCAGAAGGTACTTTTGATTCGCCGTTACTTCTATACTCTTCCAAAATAATCTCAAACTCAGGTATTCCTTCATTTATAAATTTGGAGACGGTGTCCTGAAGAAGCTTTTCAAGTGTGAGTGACAGTCCCGAGCGACTGATCCAGCCTCCTAGAAATGGAAGTGTTAATTCGTCGGTCAGCCGGTAGGTATCAACCCGGCCGACAAACTGACGATGATGAAGAATATTTCCTTCACAATCTGATACTATCCCGCGAATCTTACAGATCCCGATTACGTGGTCCGACGCATGCTCATCTTTTGGGTGGCGAGCCAGAGTAAGGTCCTGTAGTTCAAGTTTGAGAATAAGTGGTTTCGGATCTATTTTTAGTCTTTTCACGATGAAATGTCCAGGGGGCCGAAAGCAATTATACCCATTATTTTGAAGCGTCTGAACTATTTCGGCCTCAAAATAATCATGAAGAGAATCTGAAAGTGTCACCTGGTACTGACCACCAAAGAATGTGTCACCTATCCGACCTATAGGATGGTCTCGGTCGATCAGGTCTTCGGTGCTGATAAGAAAATCACAGGATGACTGTACACCTGCTGTACTTAGCCCGGACTTACCATTATGTGGAGGATCGACCATAAACACTGTGCAACCCGTAGTGTTCAACAATATACACAACATGAGGAGACCTGTAAAAACGCTGGGTCCACAAGAAATCGTGTTTGATACCAGACAACTCATTTTTTGCTCAGTAATCATGGCTCCCCCTTTGCAAAGAAATGCTTCATTACCGGAATATAGACATATCGATTTGCTTTTAGTTTATTTATATCAGTTAATTTGTCTAAAGGAAAGAGTTACACAAATATATGGAGATCACATTCATGAAAATTTCTTTAAAAACAATTCTTCTGGTATTCTGCTCAACGCTTGCGATATCTGCCGAAAAAAAAGAACCTACGATGAAAGAGCGGCTTGGTACTCTTGTCCGAATGGACCGTGATTATACAGACCGTGCGGGAACAGCACTTATAAACATTAATGAATCTGCAGAAATACAAATGAATGTCACAATCAAGCAAATTCTGAAATTCGACCTCCCCCTTTTTGAAATAGAGGGAGATAAAAGTCGATTCAACAAGATACGGGATAAAGCAGAAACTATAGCTGAATTTAATAAACTGAACCGGACAAGACTGGTTAAGCTATACCAGATAGGAACTAAAATAGCAGCACATATAGACACCAATCCTGCTAAGAAGTCAGAATTTTACGACCGAATAGAAAAGGAAACCGGTTCATCAAGCCGTTCAAGACATCAGGACGATTTAAAAATACGCGTTGCAGGTGCATACATCAGAGCACTTCTCATAAAGAAGGAAGCGGATTCAACCGCTTTTATGAATGCATATATTGCTGCCTTAAGAAAAATCAACGACTCAGAGCAGGAACGGCGCGGAGCCGAAAGCGATGAACTCCTAGCCGAACAAGCTTTGGTACGGGATCTGGTATCGGGACTTCCAGGCGCTGGAGAATACCTCGACCTCGTACGTATTATCTACGGGAAAGATGACCTGACTGGTGAAGACTTATCTGGACTGGAGAGAATGCTGGAAGGATTTCTTCTTATCACTCCTGAAGCTCTTGATCTACTTATTAAAAAAAATCGAGCAGTTCGGGAAGCACTTGAAAGATTCACCAAAAAAGCAGGAAATATAGCAAGTGACTCTCTTCTCGCTATTGCGAGAAAACTCAAAAACAAAACTGATGAATTAAAATCTCTCGCCGGAATGAGCTCAATAATAGCAGCAAACAAACGAACGGCGCGTGAACTGGCAGAGCTTGGAGAAAATGCGGTAAAACAATTTGGTAAATCAGTAGATCCTAAAGACCTTCGATTAAAACAGCTGTGGCAACAAGGAAAGAAGCAGGGAAAGCAACGGATCGATGATTTAGCGCAAACGTTCAGGCGAGCCGGTACAGAAGATGAACTGATGGCAGCATACGCCGCATTGCGTAAGGATAAATTTGCGTTAAACGAGCTGCAGGGCCCCGGCTATCAAGACCTGAGGCGCAATATAAAATCCAGAATTGAAGACAGCTATTTCACCCACGTTAACAGTGCCGGAAAAAGTGTCATTGGTAAAGTTGACGATGAAGCACTGGACACAATTGGAACAGCATTACGGAACTCTGCAAATAAAATGGATGATGATGCATTGCTGGCACTTAGAAAAAAGGCGAGGAGTGGAGACCTGGGACTTGATGAACTTGAAAAACTAAGATCAGCAGAAGCTCGGAAAAAAATGAATCAGCAGTTAAAGATGCACAACCAAAAGCACGGAGCTATCGGCGGTGGTGATATCGACTTTGACGAGGTCGAATTCACGGTATTCAACGCGACCAATAAACCACCTGCGCCGGATAAAATTGGATTTGATCGCGACATAACGTACCGTGCTGTTATTCCAGAGAAGCAGATTCCGGTTAAGCGTGCTTCAGGAAAAATAGAGATGGTCACAGTACCGGCAACAGAAATAGATATACCCGCCAGCATGGTAGAACCACACTATAACAAAAGCCTTTATCAAAACATGAATCCAAATGCAGGGCCGATAGATATGCTCAGCAAGGAAGGTTTTGATAAAATAAGTGAGTTCGGTTCCAAAATGGACCATCAGGTAACGGACTATATGCACGGCGACGCGTATCTGGTCGACGACATAAATAACTTTTTCAGGGACCCCACAACACTGACTAAAAACCGTGCATCATCATTTTCAGACACTGTTGTTTTTAAATCAGAGCATTGGCTGGAACGAGGAGAAGAAACACTACACAAGATGGGACTGAGTTGGGATGATATACGTAGTGGTACAAAAAACTTATCACCGGACCAGGCAGCAGCCGCTGCTGAAGCGATGTCCGAAGTTGCAGAAGGAATCCGACAGTCGAGCAAACAATACGATAACTATCTGACAAAATTTATGACCAAAGGCGGATTCGATCCCTATGCGGCTCTTTCTCCTGAATTAATCCAGGGCATGAATGTATTTAAAATGGTACGTGAAGGTGCCATAACTATCCCCGAAGCCCAGGTTGCACTGAAAGCGATGGGACTAAGTATAAGCGACATAGTATCTAAAGCTGGATTGGAATATGAGGCCTTTAAAAAGCTAAAGGAGGCAGGAATTAAATTTGTGACTCCACTCACGGGGTCCGCATTCAAAAATATGCTGAACAGTTTAATAAAACAAAGTATTTATGAAGTAAAGAAAAAGGATGATGATGAGAGTGATAAAGAAGGCGACGAACCAGGAAAAGGCGGCCAGACCTATAATGTGACAGCACCGGCAAAACCAACACCCACAACCAGCGGTGTACTTGGCCTGCCAGAACCGGGCAAACTTGAAGAACTTGAAAAATATTATGAGTTCTGTGGGAAAAAACTAACCGAACTTGAGGCAGAGGTATCAAAAATAAAAACAAGTTTGCTTGGTCTAAAAGAGATGATAGAACCAAGGGATAACGCGGAAGAACTAATTGAACAGCTAAAGATATTGCATCAATTCCTACAAGACTTCCTTGCCAAATATAAGTTTCAACTCTCCAAAATTGAAATAAACGCAAAAGCCTCAAATGAGACCGGAATAACCATAGTGAAGACAGGCGCAGTAGTGATGCACGGGGACAGACTCATTTTTAATGTTGATCCAAGCATTCCGACAAATAGGCCTGAAGTACTCATGAGAGTTCGCTGGCAACTCTGTAACTCAAAAGGGTTGCTTCTCCCAGGAGAAATGATGAAGCATCAAAAAGCCTTTATGGCCAACGAAGAGGTAACAACCCAAAACTGGGAGTTTGCCGTTCCTAAAAAATTTGCTAAAACAAAATATCTTGTACGAGTCATTCAGGAAGTCATTGACTATCCCGCAATCAAATCCGTTGCTGTTTTTAATTTTAAAGTAGGCGATCCGGTGAAGTTGAAAAGGCTGATCATCACGCCGGGTACAGATATTGAAAAGCATCACGATAAACTGGACACGGAGACAAGCCCCCACCTCATGGCATATATGGAATTTGCAGACACACTTCAGTCACTGGAAGTAGAAGCTAAAGCCGAACTAACAGCCGACAACAGTATCCTTCAGGAAGATGCTAAAACGTTCAGCAGAAGAGATAGCAAAAAAGAACAGCGCCTGACATATTCCCTGGACAAAGGGCTCACGAAAAGTGGTGACACCATAAAATTCACCTTAAAATTAATTCCACATATCGGGCTACCAATCGAAGATGACAAGTCTGTAACAATTGAAGAAAAGGAGTGGGAACTAAAAGTCAAAATTCTCAACTCCCATAACAAAGAAACAAAACGCGTTATGCGCCACGACAGTTGTACTGCTAAAATAGAACTGCCTGAAGAAAAGTCTGATATTGAAATCGGGGAAATTGAATGGTTCATAGTTACCCCGGGCGGGAATAAGAAAAAATCCAAAGGCACCTATCAGGGAAAATCCGGCCTCACTAAAAAAATGGTTACCGATGAACGCTGGACTAGCATCGGGGAGTATGAAGTTATCGCCGTTCTGCACAGTGGAGATAACACCTACGAAGGCCACGCGTTCTTCAATCTTATAGAAGAGCCTGAAGTGGTTATAACCGTGTTCAATGACAAGGGAGAGGCAACAAGTGAGATAAAACGCGGAAAACGTTTTGATGCTAAAGCAGCGCTTCCATCCATCGCCGATGATATTAAAATAGGTGACGTTAAGTGGGGCATTCGTGCTCCTGACTCCTCCAGCTATAAGTTTTCCTCCCGTTCGAGGTCCGGAAAAGAAGGACTGCACCTTGGAGTAAAAACCAAGGACAAGTGGAAAATAGGTATGTACGGGCTGATCTGTAAAGTGAAACTTGGAGAGTTCACGGCAAGTGGTGAAACGGAATTTGAGCTGACCGAACCTGACACGATCATAGCCACAATGAAGCGCCCTGTTTTGACCGGACAATGGTCGACCCTGAGTTATCCTGAAGAAGACGTAACAATAGACCTAAGCAAGTCATTCAAGCTGGAAGGCCTTGGCAAATACAAAGATAAAAAATACTGGAAATTAGAGGGAACAAATGTATCCTTCAGGCCAATAAAAGACGGCAGACAACGGGTTCTTTTTGACTTCGTTGACAAAGAGGGCGAAAGAACACACTTCAAAACTACCGGCAAAGCCGAACTGACCGATATGCCCATTGAAATTGATTGGGACAAAGTGGTGACAAAGAACAAAAAAAACTATGTGTCATTTAAGATGACCTTACCGGATTCCTTTGAACCAAAATTTGCAATACTGATAAAGCCTGATGACGGAGTGAAACTGGGACCTGCGAAAAAGAAACGCGGACGTTACCACTTTGACGGCAAAATATGCCTCGACGAAATGGATAGTTCCAGGGCTGAAATAATCTTTGATTTATCAGACAAAACAGACGCCATAGCACAGGGAGTGATTGAGATTGATGACTGTGAATGCAAACATCCACCGTCAAAAGTAAAGATTGCGTTGAAGAGATTCTCCAATCCGACTCAGATTCAAAATGCTATGAGAGCTATAGGTAGAATCAAAGATGAGGACAGGCAGGAAGCAGAAGCCGACAAATTATCAAAATCGCTCCTCAAAGACATATACCATGTGTACAAATGGATGGGTGACCTAAAAAAATGCCGGCATATAGATTCTGGCATTCGGAAAGCATTCAAATCTTTAGCACAGCTACTCAAAAAGCACCAGGAATTCAATAGGGATGGAGAGATCAGCGATGCCGAGGGAGACATACTTGAAGGAATGGCACGCAGAGCTGCTGCAGGAATGTCAAACATAAGACCAGGAAAAATAAAACCGGGATTCATGGGTGGTAAGTCGTCTTTTCTTTACGGAGGTAAAAAGTAACCCCCCATACTGTTTCTCCTGGCAGAAAATAGATCCGCAATATGCGGCACAAAAAAAGCGGTTGGTGTAAACCAGTCGCTTTGTCAAAAGATTCTAATATAAAATGGCTCAGCAACGAGTGTGATTACCGACCGTCACCTAATATCTTGTGCATTTAGAAGCGAAGTAATGATAAAATCAAAAATAAATGATATTTTTTCAATTAGACACTCTGTCTATTTTTACTTAAACAAAAACCAGAGTTCGCTGAAAAACAGAAATGACACACCATAAAAATAGACGCTTCATCTCAAACGAGACAAATCACAAAAAATCAGTTAACGGTCAACAAGTTACACATAAAACGCCTGATTGACAGGGTCCATTTTCACAGTATTATAAAGGTATAGTCAGTAAAACAACAACTTCCCCAAAGTTAGTTTTATATAGACATCCCCTAAGCAGCAACGGCCCCCTCCCCCTAAGCCGTTGCTGCCTTTCTTTCTTACAACCCATAGACTTCCACAAAATCAAATTAGAGACAATCTGATTTTTATAAAATTTACGAAGCGAGCTATTACCTTTAAAACCTTGATACACGAGGAAGCACGGGAAGTTTTTTATGTAGAAACACTCCATTACAAGTAATAGCCAGACGGAGTCCTACCTATAAACAAGTTATTACCCAGTAAGGTAGACAGCAAAGAAGATGCTGCTCACGATTCTCTTCAGTGCGCCCCGAGCAGTAAAAAAGCGTCGCAGAAAATATAAATCCATGACAAAAAAACGCTCGAAAATGATCGCAAAGCCACATTCCGACAACTATAGAAAAGATGGCTAAAGTTAGAGCCATTCAGAACAGGTCTTTCAGAAAAGCAAGAAAAAGAGAGGACAGCAAAGTAGGACAGTTCTCAACTCCCGCTACTGCGGGAAGATTACTTCAGAAATACTTTCAGCGTTAGTGAAGACCATTGCCAGGCGGTCCATACCCAACGCACAGCCAGCCGATTCTGGGATCCCCGAATCAATTGCGTTATAAAAGTCAGTTGGTTTAGGGTAATCTTTATATCCAGTCGAACGACGATTTTCGATAGATTCAGCAAAGCGGACCCGCTGAATTTCAGGATCGACCAATTCGCTGTAGGCATTGGCGATCTCAATTCCGCCAAGATACAACTCCCAGCGTTCTGCTACTGCTGGATTATCTTTCTTCAATCGGGATAACGCAGCGCATTTTGCCGGATAATCCACCAGAAAGGTCGGTTTTGAAACGCCGAGATTAGGCTCAATAAAATCGACAAGGATTTCATCGAAATCATCAGTAGCAATAGCTTCTTCAGGAGTCGTATCAGTATACTTGGCAAAAGCCTCGTGAACAGAAATGCGTTCGTAGCCGGAATTGAATTCTATTGTATGATTTCCATAAACAACAGAATCAGACTTCAAGACTTTTGCGGAAAGCTCCTGAAGCATAGAAAAAGTAAATTCGATAAGATCATTGTAGTCAGCACCGACTTCATACCACTCGAGCATGGAAAACTCGACGCGGTGAAACTGGCCAACTTCCCCTTCCCTGAAACATGAACCGATCTGATATATCTTTTCAAAACCGGCAGCAAGAAGTCGCTTCATCTGAAGTTCTGGTGATGTACGCAGAAACATATCATTCACCGATGGGGCCTCGATATATTCTTCCGGGGCAGGAGCATCTATCATTACAGGAGTTTCAGTTAGAAGAAATCCATTTGACTCAAAATAGTTGCGTATGGCAGAAAAAAGCCGCGACTTTATTTCAAAGCGCGGCTTTAAACTTCTTAAGAAATCAAGATCATTATGCTTTTGAAACTCGCTCAACATAATCTCCTGTTCTTGTATCAATCTTAATAACGTCACCTTCGTTGATGAAGATTGGAACATTCATTTCGTAACCATTATCCAACTTCGCTGGCTTGAGAACATTTGTCGCAGTATCACCACGTAGTCCCGGCTCAGTCTCTGTAATCTCTTTCTCAATGAAAATTGGAAGTTCGATATCGATAGCTTCTCCGTTGAAGAAAAGGATTTCACAAAAGGCATCTGGAAGAAGAAAGAATTGTTTCTTTCCAAGCTTCTCTTTTTGAACGTGCACTTCTTCATATGTTTCAGAACAGCTGAATACAAATTTATCGCCTTCCGGATACGAGTAGTACATATCACGGTTTTCCAGGTCAGGTTGTTCTATTTTATCTGAAGGGCGGTATGTGATTTCCTGAGTATTTCCACTTATCAAGTTTCTCATTTTACAACGGTAAAGACCTGTTCCTTTTCCCGGCTTGCGGAAATCGAACTCTGTAATTACCCAAGGTTGATTATTGATTTGAATCTTAAGCCCTTTACGAAGGTCTTGACATGAATACATTTTATACCTCTAAATAATAATTAAATTTTCTGATACGCCAAATATATGAAGAGTTAGAAAATATACAAGAAAATAAAAAGGGCCAAAAGCGATGAAAATGCTTTTAGCCCTATATATTAGATAATCGAAAAAATCGTTTATCCGATAGCCTGGCAAACAGTAATAGCAGCTACGCCATAAATATCGTCTGCTGAACAACCACGAGAAAGGTCATTCACCGGACGAGCAAGTCCCTGAAGGATTGGTCCGTAAGCACCAGCTCCAGCAAGACGCTGTGTAAGTTTGTATGCAATGTTACCTGAGTTCAGGTCAGGGAAGATAAGAACGTTAGCTTCACCTTTAAGCGGGCTGTCAGCACACTTGCTTGCCGCAACAGAAGGAACAATTGCCGCGTCCGCCTGAAGTTCACCGTCAACGATAATATCAAGGTTTTCGGCTTCAACTTTTGCTTTGCAAAGCTTCGCTGCTTCAACGATCTTATCAAGAGAGGCGTGTTCTGCACTTCCTTTAGTAGAGAAACCAAGGAAAGCAACTTTTGGAGTTTCACCAACAAGAGAACGATATGTAGAAGCTGTAGCCATCGCGATATCAACAAGCTGTTCTGCATTCGGATCTGGATTAACACCACAGTCAGCAAAAAGAAGAACCTCATCTCCAGCAGGAGCAGGAGTAGCAAGATCCATTACAAAACAGCTGCTTCCAGTATTAATTCCTTTAGCAGTACCGATAACAGTAAAAGAAGCGCGAAGCATATCACCAGTAGAAGCGATACTTCCTGCAACAAGACCGTCAACAAGACCTTTGCGTGCCATCATATTCCCGAAGAAAAGACGTGTTTTCATGATCGAAATGGCTTTATCCATTACCATTCCTTTCTTCTTGCGTAGCTCACAAAATTCTTCAGCGAATTCAGTGATAAGCTCAGATGTAGCAGGATCGATAACTTCGAACTTCCTTTCAGTCACACCAGCTTCAGCACATGCTTTTGCAATCTCTTCTTCAGTTCCAAGAACAACAACTTCAGCAACGCCTTCTTCAACAATCTTGTTTGCAGCAGCAACAACGCGTGCATCATGACCTTCCGGCAATACAAGTTTTTTGTCTGCTGATTTCGCTTTCGCAATAATCTTATCGATTACAGCCATTTTTAGTACCTCTCAAATGTTATATATAAAAATTATTATAGATCAAAAAAAACTCCCTTAAGTTTTAAGGGAGTAATGAAGCATGTCAACTAGGCTTCCAGAATTGCCTGAGCGCTTTGAGCGATCTTCAGCTCTTCATCAGTCGGCATCACAACAACTTTGATGCGGCTGTCTTTTGTAGAGATTACCGCTTCTGTTCCATAAGTTGCTTCGTTCACTTCCTGATCAACACGAGTGTTGAACACAGCCAGAGAGTTAACAACTTCTTCACGTACTGCACGTCCGTATTCTCCAACACCACCAGTAAATACAATTACGTCAGGGCGTTTAAGAGTTACAGCGTAAGAACCAATGTATTGAGAAATACGGCGAGTAAACATTTTGAAAGCAATCTGTGCTTGCTCGTTACCCTCTTCAACAGCTTTAAGAAGATCACGCATATCGCTGCTTCCAATACCAGCTACTCCAAGAATACCACTCTCTTTGTTCATGATGTTGTTAACTTCAGCAGAAGTCTTACCCTGATCCATAAGCCATGTTACGATAGCAGGATCAATATCACCACAACGTGTTCCCATCATCAGACCTTCAAGAGGAGTCATTCCCATTGTAGTGTCAACAACTTTTCCTTCTTGAATAGCAGCCATACTGCATCCGTTACCGATGTGGCAAGTAATGATATTAAGGCTTTCGTATTTCTCTCCAAGAAAATCAGCTGTAGCATGAGCTACGAAGTCGTGTGAAGTCCCGTGAAATCCGTAACGACGAACAGCGTTTTCTGTATAAAGCTCATAAGGTAGAGCATACAGGAAAGCTTCTGCAGGCATAGTTTGGTGAAATGCTGTATCAAAAACAGCAATATTCGGAGTAGAAGGAAAAATTTCTTCACAAGCTTCAATACCAGCAAGGTTAGCCGGGTTGTGAAGTGGTGCAAGTGCGATACACTCACGAATAACATTTTTGATTTCATCATCAACAATAACAGGTGCGCTTACCTTTTCTCCACCATGAACAACACGGTGACCGATTGCTCTTACTTCAGTGAGGTGAGAAATAACTCCAACTTCCGGGTCTGTAAGTTTTTCACAGATTAGTTTAAGACCTTCAACGTGATCCTTAATAGAGCAATCACCTTCAAATCCTTCCTTACCTGTTGGCTTATATGTAAATTGTGGTTTATCAGTTCCAACTCTTTCGAGAATTCCCTTTGCTATTACTTCTTTGTTAGTCATTGAAAACAGTGTGAATTTCAGTGACGAACTTCCCGCGTTTATTACCAAAACTTTCATTACAAGACCCAGCCTATTTTTTTTGTTAAATTGTAAAATATTTTAGTTAAATTCAATATACATCATATAGTAGTTGTATACATTATCATTGTTGTTTGGTGGGTAAATTAGCATATCTACATAAGAAAAAAACTCGATTATTTTTCATCATTCGTTTTTTTTTATTTCTCATTAAAAAATAACTTTTAAGTACTTATTTTTTGATAAAAAAGTATGATTCAAATGAGAAAGAATCTAAATAAACAGGCCAACACCTTATCAGCACTTCACTTTAATTATTGCGTCTCCTTTTCAAGCGCTTATAGCATATACGGGGTAGTCGGTTAGCTCCTCCTGTTACAATGACAGGTTGAGCTTCTTGGTCAGAAACTATGTAATGGAACCCATTAAGCAATACGACTGAAGGTTTATCAAAGGAAAACGGCGATGCCGAGAATCAATATAGCGATTAACCATCAGTTTTAGAAAAAATGTGGGATAGGAGGAGTAAACCGACTACCCCGTTAGCATATTAAAAGTTTTGATATTAGAATTTATTGACGCAATCATCACCATACCATGATGAGAGAATTGACATTGAGTATGATGAATGCAATAGTTAACCTCTAGAACCAATAAAAATAACAACATCAAAAGAGAGTGCATCATGCATAATTTTCTGAAATACATTCCATCTCTATTTATAGCTGCCAATCTGACGATAACCTCTTTTGCACAAACAAATGCAGAATCGGCAGTAAAAGAGCTTAAGCCGGAAGAAAAACACGGAAATATAGGAAAACTTACGGCAACCATAATAAGCAATCAGCACTACAATCAACAACCTATCAATAATGATATTTCATCTGAGCTTTTTGACGAATATTTCAAAACACTTGATCCGACTAAGATTTACTTCACTAAAAGCGATATATCCAAGTTTGAACATGAAAGATACAATCTGGATGACTCACTAGTAAACAACAACGTTGATTTTGCCTATGAAGTGTACAATCTGCTTCTCAAAAAAATCAAACTATATAAAAGTTTTGCAGAGCAAAGTGTTAAAAAAGGTTTTGACTTCACTATAAACGAAGAATTCATTACGGACCGAAGCAAAGTAGAGCGTGCACAGACAGATAATGACCTTAAGGAGATCTGGCGCAAACGTATCAAGAATGAAATTTTAGGCTACAAACTTATTGAGCTTACAAAAGATGAAAATGAAAAAGAAAGTGCTTTCCACGTAGACAGGACTCCGGAAGAAAAGATACTGAAAAAGACAGATCAGTACCTGAAAAGACTTGAGCAAAATGATGAGCTTGATGTATTAGAATTTTACCTTATGAGCCTGACAAAGATCTACGATCCACATTCAACATACATGAAACCAAGAACCCAAAAAGACTTCGACATAAACATGAAGCTCTCATTTGGAGGAATTGGTGCTGTTCTTAAAAGTGAAGATGGATACACAGCTGTTGTAAAACTCATACCAGGAGGACCGGCAGAAGCCGAAGGAAGCCTTAAAGCAGATGACCGAATAACAGCGGTTGCTCAGGAAGGAGAAGAGCCGGTTAATATTATAGACATGCCTCTTTCAAGAGTTGTTGAACTAATACGCGGGCCGAAAAAATCAAAAGTCCTCCTGACAATACTGGAGTCAAGCAAAGGAATAAACGCACTTCCTAAAACAATATCTATAACAAGAGGCACAGTAAAACTGAAAGATTCAGAAGCTTCTGGAGAAGTAAAAACAATAAAAAACAGTCTTGGTAAAGAAATAAAACTGGGCGTTATCACACTTCCTTCATTCTACATGGACTTCAAAGCCGCAATGAACAACGAGGATTACAAGAGCTCCACAAGAGACGTAAAGAAAATAATAAACAACTTTAAAAAAGAACAGGTAGAAGGGATTGTTTTTGACATCCGCTCAAACGGAGGCGGAAGCCTCCTTGAAGCGATCAGCCTGTCAGGCCTGTTTATAAAATCAGGACCAATTGTCCAGGTAAAAGATCAAAGTGGAGCAATCAAAATAAGCGACGATCCGGATCCTTCTGTATTCTACGACGGACCTCTTGTTATCCTTATGAACAAACTGAGCGCATCAGCTTCTGAAATTTTTGCAGGAGCAATGAAAGACTACAACAGAGCAATACTTGTAGGAGACAGAAGCACACACGGAAAAGGTACAGTTCAAACGATCTTTGACCTTAACAAACTCCTTCCATACTGGAGATTAAGACCACCTGCCGGATCAATAAAGTTTACGAATGCAAAGTTTTATAGGGTAAACGGAGAGTCAACTCAAAAGAAAGGAGTGATTCCAGACATAACATTCCCTTCTTTCACTGACTCAATGGATATAGGCGAAGACTCTCTTGAGCACGCTCTACCATGGGACACTATTCCATCAGCAGACTACTCTTCATACTCGAACAACTTAGCAAGTATAATAGAAAAGCTTAAATCCAACTACAATCTCAGAAAAAACGAAAATCCAGAATACAAAAAGCTCCTATCTGAAATAGAAAGATACAATGAAATTAAAGATAAGATCGAAGTAACATTGAACGAAGCAAAACGAAAAGAGAGCTACCTTAACGAAAAAGAGATACAGAAAAGTCAGGAAAAAGCACTTAAGCTGAATCAATCAGAAGAAGATAAGGAAGCAAAAGAAAAAGATCTATACCTTGACGAAAGTCTGAATATTCTTTCTGATTACATTATGGAAAGCTCAGTCGCAAAAACAGTTTCAACAAAATACTAATCACCAGAGCAGAAGTCTATAAATAGGACTTCTGCTCTTTTCCTTTAAAAACAAACAAGCTATCTACGCTTTGAACTCTGCACACATTATTGAATTTAATAAAAACCATACCTAAGCCCCAGCCAGAATCCTTACGAATCAAGATACAGGATCTTCTTTTCTCGCAGCACTCAGCAGCATTCCAAATGCGATAAAAGTAGAAACCAAAGAACTTCCCCCATAGCTAAATAATGGCAAGGTTATTCCGGTTGTAGGGAATATTGTAAGATTTACACTAATGTGAATAAATGCCTGAACTGAAATAATCGAAGCAACACCCCACACAAAAATTCTTCTTGAATCATCAGTGATTTTCAACGAGATCCTGAATGCGGTAATCAGCAAAAAGAAAAAACCGAAAACAACCGGCAACGTTCCGACAAACCCAACCGCCTCAGCAAAAGAAGCAAAAGCCGAATCGCTATGAGAAAGAGGAAGATAAGAGTTTGACCACATCGCCTTACCAAGGCCACGCCCGAAAAAGCCGCCGTTTGCAAGGGTATACCTGAACTGCATAACATGCCACCCTACTCCATAAGGATCCTCCATCGGGTTCAAAAACCCCTTAAACCGATCGAGAACATATGCTTTCTCCGCAACGATATAAACTAAAAGAGGAACTCCTGCGAGGACTGTACCGAAAAGATATTTCAGATCTCCGCAACTGATAAAGTAAACGACAAGAAAGCAGGATAAATAAACAAGCATAGTCCCGAAATCCGGCTGAAGCATTATTGGAACAATCCACAATAAAATAACTGTAGAACTAGCGGCAAAGTGCTTAATTCCTGGCTTAAATTTAGAACAAACAATAGCCATCAAAAGCACAAATGGCGCTTTTGAAAACTCTGTCGGCTGAATCATAAATGACCCGAATCTGAACCACCCGCTCATTCCATTCACCTTAACTCCAAACAAAACAACAAAAATGATAGGTATATAAGAGACAAGCGCGATCGGAATCACATACTTCTTATAAAAATCAAAAGGTATTTTTGAAGTAACAAACAAAGCAACCATTCCAGCAAGCAACCACAACAACTGAAGTCCCACAAAATGAAATGGCACTTTCTGATACAGTGTTGCGTTATACACAGCAATACATCCCCAAAGTCCGAGCAGAAAAAGAGTAACATAAAGCGTCATAGATAAAGGCAAACCGTATTTCGGACGGACTTCCGCACTCTTACTTTTGTTGATAACCACCAATCCTCTCCTTAATAGCCGCATAACTCTCTTCAATCACAACATCTTCACCTGCAACTACCGGCTTTTCCAGCTTCCACGTCCCAGGGACAAGGTTCCCAAGGCTGTCTACCATCACAACATACTCACCAGCCACACCTTTAAGGGTTCCGTCATATTCTTGCTCTAAGCCCGACAAAATGGAATAATCTTGAAACTCACGAGTAACAAACAAACGTTCGTAGCGCAGTCTGACATTCAACTCCTGGTAAGTGAAAATCAAAGACTCAAGTTGCTTATATAGATCCGGAGATAGGTTTTCCGTGATAACAAAACAATCAACCTGTTCTACAGGTTCGAAAACACCTAACACTTTATGCAGGGAGTCAAATAAATGTTTTTTTCTAAGAGGATATTTCGGAATTGAGGACAACACCAAATCATACCGGCTTTCGGTCCAAGCCAGCTTGAGGCCATTTTTATCAAAAAGAGTACCTCGTGGTGCTGTTATAACCCCCTTTCTCAAGGCGAGATTATCTCCATGCTTCACATATTCACGGCCAGCATGAACAGAGTAATAATATAGCGCTGCAACTGCTGCCAGAAACCACACACTGAATAAAACCAACAGAACTCGCGACCGTTTTACACTCTTTTTGAAATCCACAAACTAAAATTCAACATTATCGACAGCGACTTTTTTAAAGTCACTAGTGCTGCCTTTAAGAAATAATTCAGGATTGCGACCAGCCAAAACGGCCCACTCTAACTCAGTCTGTTCCGATCCGCTTCGCAAAAGAGCTCTGCTCAATTTAACCCATTCGCTCTGCTCTGCTGAACTAATACTGATGATTTCCTGTTTGTTTTCTGATATATTACCTGCACCGACAACCAGCAAAGAAAATAAAAGTCCCAAAAGGCAGATTGCCCATCGACTTTTCACATCATAATTCATTACCTTTTCCATAGACTCCCCATTCTTTACAGAAACTATTTACATTTCAGCGGCAAGATCACCTTCCATTTCCCGCATACCTTTTTCCATCATGTGGTCATTAATCATCTTCAACTCTTCCGCCCACTTATCGGCATTCCAAATTTCAACACCGATCTCAACACCTACGACAACTACACCCGCCCCGGAATTCAATTCAGCAAAATCCCGGTATGCTGTTGGCAAAGTAAGTCTTCCCTGTTTGGTAATTGTCTGAGGCTGACTTAAAGCACCAAACATTCTAAGAGATCTTCTAAAAACCATGCTGCCTGCAGCTTTTTCTGCCGGGTTCGAAATAGATTTCCTCATCAGCAGAAACGTTTCTTCCGGATACACAGCAATTGTTCCTTCCGGAAGACAGTGAAGCACCACATTCCCGGAACAGGCTTCTTCAAAGTCCGTAAGAACGCGTGGACTAAGTTTCAGCCTACCGTTAGTATCAACACTGCATTTATCCTGTCCACAGAACGACAACATCAAATTAACCCCAAAGTTTTCCAATTAATTCCAAACTAGACCATTTTATTCCAAAATCCACAAAATTAAAAGAAATAATCAATTGTTTTTTGTATTATCTCGTTTTTGGATTAGGTGAACGAAAAGTCGTGATTGAAGTGTTATGGAATAAATCAGCAAGCAAATTCTTAATAAACAGAGGCAATTACGGCTACTTTTGTGAAGATTGGAATATTTTGGAACAGATAAATAAATTCATCGCCTACACGCCCTCTTTTCTACAAATAACCATAAAGAAATTAAATCCCCCCACAAAACAACTCCATCACACGACTCTAGACAAGCGAGTTTAACTACATGCTTAGAGCCAAGTTTTTACAGGGTGATTCTTTCATTTAAAAGATAAAGAGTTAGATTGTTGACAATCAAAAAAATACAATTTACGAAATAAGGACAGAAGGTAAATGGGCAAGGCAAAAAAGAAAAAAGGCAGCAAAAAAAGCTTTCTTGCGAATCGCAAATCATGGTTTGACAAAGAGACAATAGATAATCCGGTAAAAAAAGGGGTAGTGAACGCACAACTGGAAATTCCGGCTGAGATTGCACGTCCCGACTATGCGGAAGATTCTATTCCAAAACAAGTTTGTCTGAAAGATACAGTTATGAATGCTGAACAACTGGAGAGAATGGAATCGTCTTGTAAACTTGCGCGCCATATTCTTGATGAAACAGCAAAACACGCAGTTGAAGGTGTTACGACTGATGAATTAGATAAAATAGCCCACAAGCTTTGTATTGAAGCAGGAGCCTACCCTGCCCCGTATAACTACCATGGCTTTCCCAAAAGCATCTGCACATCAGTAAACGAAGTTATCTGCCACGGAATTCCTGACAGCAGACCTCTTCTTGACGGAGACTCTGTCAACATCGACGTTACAGTTTACTACAATGGAATGTTTGGAGACTGCTCGACTACGGTTCTAATCGGAAACGTATCGGAAGAAAACAAAAAGCTGATAGATGTAACAGAAGAAGCATTGATGAAAGGTATTTCTGTTGTTAAACCCGGGGCCAAAGTTTCTGATATCGGAAAGGCGATCGAGAAAATAATTGACGAGCACGGATACAGCATTGTAACAACATACGGCGGTCATGGAATTGGAGAAGTGTTCCATACTAAACTGCACGTTCCACATTACTTTGAGCCAGGCCCAAGCACAATAATGAAACCGGGAATGACATTCACGATTGAGCCGATGATCAATGCGGGAAAACCCAAGCATAAATTGTGGAAAGATAACTGGACTGCAGCAACGATTGACTCAAAGCGCAGTGCCCAATTTGAGCACACGGTACTTGTTACAGAGAAGGGAGTTAAAATTCTAACTCTATCAGAAGGCGAGCCACAGCCATTTGAGTACTAATTCAAAAAGACGCTAAACGGCACAACGTACAAAAGGTAAAAAACAAGTGAATACAGTAGATACAATAGCAGCGATATGCACAGGAATTGGCGGAGCGATTTCCATTATTAGAATATCCGGACCTGATGCCCTTTCTATCGGAAATAAAGTCTGGACGGGAAACCAAGAACTAAGCCACGAAAACAGACGCAAAATGCTTCTGGGAAAAACGACGTCCATCGAAGAGGATCTTGGAGATCCTGCAATGGCGGTATACATGCCGAACCCGAACAGTTACACGGGTGACGATGTTGTCGAAATCCAGGGACACGGCGGAACGCTGAGCACTAAAGAGACTCTAAGAAAAGCAATATCTTTCGGGGCACGCATGGCCGAGCCGGGTGAATTTACATACCGAGCCTTTGTAAACGGAAAAATGGACCTGACACAGGCGGAAGCTGTTTCTGATATTATCACAGCTCACAGCGATATGGCTCTTCACCTTGCAGAAAGACAAATTTCGGGAAGACTTGGATCTGCTGTTTCAGAGCAGAGAGAGAGCCTGTACAACATTCTTTCAGACATTGAATCGAGACTGGACTTCGCAGATGTCGAGCTTGACTGGACAGACAATGAAATTTTCAAAAAACAGATCGAAGAAGTACAGGAAAAAGCTCAAGAACTGTGGGACTCGAAAAATGAAGGAGCGCTGCTGAGAGACGGTCTCCGCGTGGTTATTGCTGGGAAACCAAATGTTGGTAAATCGAGCCTTCTGAACCACATACTTGGATACGACCGGGCAATTGTTACCGATGTTGCGGGAACAACTCGAGACACGTTGGAAGAATTTGCCACAATCAGAAACATTCCAGTTAAGGTTATCGACACTGCCGGGATAAGAGAAGCTGACAATATCATCGAAGGAATGGGAATCGAGCGCAGTAAAGAGTCTATGAAAACAGCTCAGCTGGTTATATGGATGATCGATGCAAGTTCTCCTGATGTAGAGTCTGAACTTGCTGAAATGAATGATCATATTAAAAACTCTGACCGCATCATCACATTGTGGAATAAGATCGACGAGCAGTCGACAAAAACACTTCCACAGCCGGAACTGCCGAATGTGAAGGTATCCGTGAAGGAGAATCAAGGAATCGAAGAATTCCTTGATCTATTTGAAGAGATGGTTTGGGGGTTCAAACATACAGAAGAGCCTGAATTTGCGGTAAGTGAAAGACACGCAGCACTTCTAACTGAAGCTCTTGATGCACTTCCAATGGCTCTTGAAAACCTTATGGATGGAGATTTCGAACTTTCTGCAATTCACCTGCGCGAAGCAATTGCCGCATTTGGCGGAATTACCGGCGAAGATGTCGATCCTGATGTTCTGGATAATATTTTCAGCAGATTCTGCTTAGGAAAATAATAAACCATCAATAGTTGAGTGTGCTTTGTGTTCCATAGCACTAGATTAAAACCGACATCATGTACTTAATCAAAAAAAGCAACTAACTCACTATAGCGATTCACAGCTGTGCTGATTTTTTTTCAGCACAGCTTATTTTTGCTTAGAATAAATACTTTAACTGCTCTACATAATTCGGCTGTCGCATTCCTACAAGAACATAATCGATTCCACACGACAGATAATATTCAACAGCCGCACAAGCAATGGATTTACCTTTATCCAGCTCAACTCCTGTTTCAGCAGAAAACTGCTCTGCAACTTTTTTTGCCTTTTCACTAAGTCTCACACAAACATCTCTATCCATTGCTGTATATAAATTTCGTATTGCATCAATAACACTTTCAGGAATAGATCCATTACAAATAAATTTAAGCGAAGGTATAAGGTGCTGATTAAACAACATACTAAGAACATCTGCAGAGTCGACACTTTTATAATATTTGCTAAAGGTCATAATTCCTTTCTGCTTCCGAACATCTTCAATGGATAACTCAAAACTCTCAGTCAACTCCGTAAACAGCAACGCATACAGATCACTTGAAGTAGCTTTCACATTAACATCGATCCATTGAGTATAATCAGCCAGGCGCACAAGCCCGCCTTTTTTATCTAAACCATTCAACGGGCGATTAATCATTGTTTTAACGCCGAATTCACGAGCGTTGTCAATAAGATTCTTACCGTTTCCACAATCATTAAGAGCTCCACGCTCAAGCAGATTTAATGGAAATTGAATGTGGAAAAAGTTTTGCAGATTGTTCTTTTTAACAATCTCCATAACTCTCAAAAAACTTGTAGAGTTTTTTTCTTCCGGAGGCAGAACAAAAGTATTTGAACTGATCCCGTAAGACTTTATTCGACCAGATTGAACTTGAGTCTCCAGATAAACCAACGCTTTTTCAATCCTAGCATAATACTCGTCAGTACTTGCATCACTCATTTCGAAATAATATTCAGGATTATGAAGAAGGTAAACATCAATACAATCCATATTCAATCTTGCCAGACTAAGTTCGATCTGCTTATCAAGAAATTCCGGATTGATAGAATGTTTTAAATCTTTAGAAATATCGACCAGTCCCTCTAGCGCTAAGCCTTCTTCATTCAGCATTCTCAAAACGGCAATATTACTACCTTGAATATAACCACCTTTGCTCACTACAACCGGAGTCTTGTCGCAGCTATTCAAAACCTTCCCGATGAGTATCTCCGAACGACCATCCATATAATTTGTCGAAGTATCAATTAACGAACATCCACTCTCCAAAGCCATACGAAGCGACTGCTCATGCACTGGATCCGCTCCGGAAATCCTGTAACTACCAAAACCTACACATCCTGAATTATTCATAATAAAATCTCATTATTTTTAATCTACATAACCAAGTTCTTTATATACACTAGTTAAGTATCATTTCCATCTAAAATAGACAATCGAACCAATCAACTTAAACTCAATATTTATCGGAATTGAAAATTTAATATGGTTTTTTGAAAAAGGTATTCACTTATCACAACCTGTATAGTACATTAGGTTAGATTTGTGTTAAACGTTGCTATTAAAAGTTAACTTCCTCATCAAGAAAAGGAAACAACTATGTCTGCGGTAAAAACCGAACCGTTGCAAATAATCCCGAATCAGCCCCTCTCATGGTCTTTTTACCGGCACAATCTTTTTAGCTTTTGCAAAAGAGCTTATTTCTACCACTACTACGGAGCACAAAGCGGGTGGGATAAATATTCAGACAAACGATCCAGAGCTCTTCATAAACTCAAGCAGATCAAACATTTTAACTCCTGGATTGAAGAGTTAACGGTAAAAGCAATCCAAGACAACCTCGTCACACCATCCTCCCGCTCCTCTCGAAAAAATAAATTAGATGCAATAAAAAACGATGCCTACAAAGCTATACGCCGACAAATCAATGAAAATAATAATAAAGAATGGATAGACGACCACAAAAAGCTCTGTTTGTTCGAAACTTATTTCAATCCGTCAAAAGGTTCAGAGAAAATAATAGAACAAGCTGTTAACAAGGTAGAAAACGCAGTAGATAATTTCGCAAAAACAGCGTTATTCCAAGAATTATCAGAAGTCAATTATTATCAATGGAAAGCATTTACGCCTCCCGTTTATGCCTATGTAAACAGAATGCAGATCTGGGCATCGCCATCACTTATATGGCATGAAAAAGACAGCCTACATACATTGAACATAAAACTGTCAGAACCGAACAAAAACAACAAGTACTCTCTAGCTATATCTGCTATTTATCTTGCCCAAAGATCCCACATCCCTTATGAAGACATTCAAAGTAGAACTATTTCCCTCAGTAACGAAACTACTATTTCATCGGGCTACTGCAGCATTGAAGATCTACTGCAAATGATTTTTGACAGTGCTGAATCAATGAGAGCACTTACCTCAAACAACAAAAATGCCTACGAGGATAATTTCACAAAATGCTGTGATCCCGAAAACTGTAAAAGGTGTAAATTCATAGAATACTGCAAAAACTGATAAACAGCAGTGAACAAGATGTCAGTAAAATGACCTTTTCTGTGCATAAATTGTTAATACATGTCATTTTTTATCCAATTCTGATGCTACTCATGCGTGAATTAATCAATTCCTAATATAGGTTTACGTCCCCACTGCGAAAATTCATAAAGAAACTGGAGTTACAATGCTTTTTAAAGACTGGAAATGGCCCAACAAATCTGAGGCTGATGAACAATCGGCGCCGGAAGTTGAGTCTGAAAATCAGGAT
>JAUVCU010000283.1 GCA_030590715.1 Lentisphaeria bacterium | reverse complement strand
AAATAATTGAAGATTGGTGTGAGTTTGAAAAATACATTACATACCTAAGTTCTATTCCTTTCTTTTCCAAAGAATCAAAGGTAACTTTTCTCATGTATTTTTATGATCAGCTCATTGAGGGTAAGGTATCGAGTTTATTGATAGGTAATTAACATTCAGAGGAATTTTATGTTTGTATACAGTACAACGGTTCGGATGCATCACACCGATGCGGCGGGCATCTTATTTTTTGCCAACCTTTTTACGTTGGCACACGATTGTTATGAAGAATTTCTTGGCGATTTGTCAATTGCCGAGATATTACAGAATCAGTCTTTTATTATTCCGATAGTCCATGCGGAAGCTGATTATAAAATACCCATTGGTGTTTCCGAAAAGATTGAGATTACAGTAAGCTGTGAACAAGTGGGGAAAAGTTCATTCACGCTTTCTTACGAGTTTATAAATGACGACAAGGAGCTGGCTGCTACCGTGAAAACTGTCCACACGGTCGTTTCAAAGGAAAGCTGTAAACCGGTTGAAATTCCCGCCGTACTCAAACCAAAATTTTTGTCATCGTCGTGCTAAATGGTTTATTCTCGACAATCAACACCCAATCGGGCTTATCCCGATTGAAGGAATGTTAAAACTATTTGATCTGATCAATCCTGTATTCACTGAATGTCCCGACATAAAATTCACAGCTCCAGCAACTGCCTGCTTTCAGTACATACGACAAATTATTAAGAAATGACAGTCCTAGCTTATATGGAGATATTCTTGGATTTGCCTGAAGCGATATGTGAATATGGTCGGGCATTACTGCAAGGCGTGCAATGGAATGACCATGTTTATCGGCAATTTTAAAACATGCGTCGCGTACAACACGAAACGTACTTTCTTTAGTCATGGGATGGTTGCGATCTTCAGCGAGAATAACCAGGTGAATGTTATTCCAATATCTCCCGTGGGACAGTGCTTGCGGTATTTTTAAGTCAACCTCTGAACATTCAACAGTATAATTATCAAGAAAGGTTATATAACGCGGGTCAATGTAGTCACTTTTGCCGACTTGTCTCATTACATAATTATTCACAACTTCACGAGTGTTATCTCCCAAAGTCCTAAACCCTATTTTGCGGGAAAACTTTATCGGAGTTCCAAGTTTTCGGAATGCATGATCAAGCCGTCCTTTGACTAAGCGGACAAATGCAACGGGCGAGATGTTCGGCTCTACTGCAAATAAACATTTGAGTGAACCGTTGTCAAGATCATATCGTATAAACTTTAGACCATCCAGGTTCCAGAGTGGAACGCAGTTCTTGATAGCAGATGGAAGTGTTTTCGGAAATGGCACATCCCGACTCGTCCAGCCATCCCAGCTATAGTGAAGAGAATATTCCGCTTTTGTATTCGCTGCTGTATAATTCGAGACCCTTTCTCGACGAATAGTGCCAATCATCTCTTCAAAAGACATTGTTGCAATCTCTTCATGAGTTAGTCTTTTGTCCATATTTTCCTCAGGTTTATATGTCGATTACTTATTTTGACCGGAGCTGGTTCGGTTGGAAATAATACGACGAATTTGATCGCTAAGGCAAGCTTAACTTATTTAGACCGGAGCAAGCCCGGCTGGCAATAATACGATGAAATTGAATGGTAAGGCAAACGTAACTTATTTTGACCGGAGCAAGCCCGGTCTGGAATATTTTCTGTTACAGCAGGAGGAGCTTCAGAACTCCCAATCGGGCTTGTCCCGATCGAGTGGAGTTAATTGCTGAACTTCTGAAACTCGGCGCGGTTTGGTTTGAGCGATCCATTTAAATGTTTTGGCCAGTCGAAGAACTGGTCTGGGACCTTAAATGATTCCAGTTTACTTTTCAGAAATTCACGCAGGCTCTCTTTATCAATGTTTTCAAAGCTTTTCATTTTAATAAATGCCATCGGGCGGTAACCGAATTTGTCATCTGGTCTCGGGACAACGATTGCTTGTTCTACACCTTCGAAACTCTCGATTGCACTCTCTATTTCTTCCGGATAAATATTTTCGCCTCCGGAAATAAACATGGTATCTTTTCTGCCTGTTATGAACAGGTTGCCATCATTGCCCAGCTTTCCGATGTCGCCAGTGTGAAACCAACCGTGTTCATCGGTCGCGTTGATTATTTTACCATCTTTGAAATAGCCCGGGAAAAGAGTCTGGCCTTTGACGAGGATTTCTCCATCATCGGATATTTTTAGTTCACGGTTGGGAAGAACTTTGCCTGAACAGTTCGGCTCAGCAAAGTCACGATTCGAAGTCGTCGTAATCTGCGATGACATTTCTGATGAACCGTACGTTGCAAAAACAGGCAGTTCTCTTTCAGAGCTGAATGTGCGTAGAGCATCTGGCATCGGCGCACCTCCTGCGAGAATTGCTTTCAGTTGTTGCAGTTTCTGGATATTTGGGTGATTTTCAATCAGCCGTGAGAGTTGAGTCGGAACCAGCGAAATATGGGTGATTTGATCGAGGTATTCCTCAATATTTGAGTTTGTTGATGGGATTAAAAGTTTACCCTTCAATAGTAGCGCTCTCATAATCATAGACAGTCCGCTTATGTGGTAAAGGGGAAGAGAAAGCAACCAGGTGTCCTCAGCTTTAAACGGGATATTATTATGAGAACCCATTGCGCTGTGGTAGTGGTTGGAGATTGTGTGGACGATTCCTTTAGATGTACCGGTACTTCCCGATGTGAAAATGATGTTGGCAATTTCTGTATTATCTAAATGTAAATCATCAAGCGTCACACTGTCGAAGGTATTCCCCGCACAGTTTATGAAATTATTTAGTTTTTCCATTTTGTTTTCAGTTTTCAGTTCTCTATCAGAGACAATCAGTTTCGGTCTTATCTCATTGATAAGATCATAAACCTGCTGATCGGAATATCTTGTGCTTAGGGGAACAACGGTCACTTTCATCTTCCAACAGGCACAAATTAAAATGATATATGCGAGGCTGGTCTCGGAAATAATTACAACTTTATCGCCTTTTGAAATATTGAGGCTCCGCAGTTTATTTTCTGTCGATTTGATCAACTCTAACATTTGGTTATTCTCATTTGGCCATTTAAAACTTCAAATTCTCTGGGGACGCCAGCATTCCATTTCCAGGTATCCAGGCCATGGAATGTATTTGTTAATTCGAGTTCATTTGCCAGTTTAGCATATTGCGAAATAGCGTAGTTTGATTCAAAGGCTGAACTTAACACAGCGGAAATATTGTGTGTTTTTGCAAACTCAATAAGTTTTATGGTCTGGACAATTCCACCGTTCAATGCCGGTTTGAGAATAAGAGAGGACACCCCTTGCATAAGAGAGGACACCCCTTGCAAATTCAGCTCGGAAAGAGAGGACAGGCCTTGTGAATTTA
>JAUVCU010000067.1 GCA_030590715.1 Lentisphaeria bacterium | reverse complement strand
CCCAAGACCTTGGTCTGCTCCGGATGTGACAGAGTGTAGTAAACAGGAGATAGCGTTGCCGCACTGAATCCAGCATCCTTTGCAAGCTTTATATCCTTCTCACTGTGGCAGGACAGAATGTTAAATTTGCCGCTAGGACAGAAATCACCAAAATCGGAATTCTTTGCCGTAGATTGCTGAATTCCAGCCAACTCAAAGAGATCAACAAGCGGTTCTCCGTTAAGCTCAAAATTATTTGAGAAATTCAAGATAAGTTTGGCTTGATCATATCCTGAAGAAACCTTTTTAACCGTTTCAATAAAGCGGCATGTTTCATCCATATCTGCATACTTATCACGCAGTTGCAACAGTTCATGACCGCAATCAAAGAAGGCTTTAATACGGTCAATTATTCGCTCATCAAATCCCGGTGTTATAGTATATATTTTCATTGGTCCAGTAGTATTTAGAGTGTATACACCTACTATAGGAACGAATTAAAAATATTAAAATAAAATCACAGAGATAAAATGGGTTATGGCGAGAATGTAAAGACAGCATATCATCCTTCTGGAGAGAAAATCACCTTTTACGAAGATGTACATAAATACGAAACAGACCGCTGTAAAGACTTCACAAGTGTAACAACTTTTATAAGCGCATATTTCCCGGAGTTTGACACAGAAGAAGTGAGTGCCCGCTATGCCAAAAAACACGGCATGAAACAGCAGGATGTTATCACTATGTGGGAAGAGAAAAAAGACAAAGCCTGCCATCTGGGAACAAAGGTTCACTACTTTTGTGAGATGTGTATGGAAGGCTGTGATCTTCCACATTCAGACAATGAAGAGGAAGCTTCTTTTTTCAGAATTGCCCACGAAGCTGTTCAAAGGCTTAAAAAGAAATATACTTTTGTCGGGACCGAAGAGATTGTTTTCAGCAATAAATATAAGATTGCCGGAATGATCGACCTACTTATGAGAGATCCGATAAATGGAGACCTCCTGATTCTAGACTGGAAAACAAATAGAAGAATCACAACGGAAAACCGTTGGCAGAGTGGATTCGGACCGATCGAACATCTTGAGGATACCAGCTTCAATCACTACTCTATTCAGCTGAGCTTGTACAAGCGAATCATGAAAGAGGAAGGTTACTTTGATAACGTTGGAGATATCCGCCTTGGGATAATCCACCTGACTCAGGAGAAACCGATTTGGATGAAAGTTCATCCGCTTGATTATGAAATTGATCTTATGTTTGAGGAAAGGCTAGCGACATTGAATGCTGCCGATCCGATTTCAAATAAAGTTCTTGAAGGCGCTTAGTTGTACCAACCAACATAAAGCCCTTCCATTTTCAGAAGGTAACAAAGAATGCTCAACAAAGATCTTTTGCGTTATAATGTCAGGAGCGGAGAGATAAAGCCAAAATTCATTAAGGCTGAAACTCCGGACCTGATTGAACTTTCCCAACAGCTACTTGCTCTCTATGATCCAGAGCTTGAACTAACTCGTGGCGAAATCGAGCAGATGTCTACTCCGCTCGTCAACAGTATCAAAGACCTAAAGCTGGCAAAAGGCCTTAATAAGCTTATTCTTGATAAGTGCGAATTCAGCATTGCCTCCAAGACAGACTATAGTTCTCTGCGCGCCAATATTTTTTCGACCTCCAACAATATTCTAAGAGCATCAGAAGAGGTAGACCTCGAGAAGTACCGGAATCGAGTGATTTCAGAGCTGAACAAACTCGAAGGCGGAGAGGAAGGTGATATTTATGCAGATCTTCCAGATAACGAGCGCCTGATTAAAGTTAAAGAGATGTCTCCAAAGGAACTTCTGGAACGATACAATGTGTCCCTTGTTCAATCCCTGCTGCTTCACTCAAATAAACTCACATTGACGTTTGAAGAAGCCGATCCGGCAATGATGAGAGCCCTTTTCCGATATCTCCGTTTTTTCAGGCTTCTTGCCGATTTAAAAAAGACACAATGTTCAAGATACGGCATACCGAAAAAGGTAGTAATGGAGATAGACGGGCCTGCAAGCCTTTTTGAAAACACTCAGAAATACGCGCTTCAGTTGGCAAGTTTTTTCCCGGCAATCTGCCTGATGACTAAATGGAAAATCGAAACGGTCGTAAAAATCGGCAAAAAAGAACTGACTTTAAAACTCAGCAACAGATCGAATTTAAAAAGTCACTATCGCGGAGCATCATACACGCCGGAAGAGGTTAAACTGTTCCAAAACCTATTCAAAGAAAAAGTTAAAGAATGGGATATCCTTGAAGAATCATCTTTTCTCGACCTAGGCGATCAAAATCTGGTTTTCCCGGATCAGAGCTACAAAAATGAAAATGGAGACGTTATTCATCTCGAATTATTTCACCGTTGGCATTCTCATCAAATGATAGAGAGGCTTGAGTATTTGGAAGAGAATCAGCAGTTGCCTTTAATTATTGGAGTCGACCGCGCCATATACAATAAGCCGGAATTTAAAGAGCGACTCAACGCTTCAGAATACTTTCAGAATAACGGCTTTCTTTTCAGAGACTTCCCTGGAGTTGACCGCGTAAAGAAATGCCTTAACAACAAGTTAAAATCGCTTAATAAGTCTGGACTTCTTTAAGTCAGCCCAAGCCGAATCTTCCTCAACAAAGAATGTATAAAAAAGGCGCATATTCGTATGAACATGCGCCTGTAAAAACAGATTTTAGCAACCGGACTTAATTTTCAGTTTGCTTCAGCTCATTAAGTTTAAGTTCCAGATTTTTCTTGATATCAGCCAGCGCATCGAAGTTTTTCGACTTAATCTCAAGCCATTCACGATACTGCATAATTTTTTCATCTCTTTTATAAAGCTTTCGCTCCATATCTTCGAACGTTTCAGTCAGACCTTCATTATCAACTTTAACATCTTCAATCTGTTCGATAAGAGCATCGATCGCCTTGTCTTTTCTATTGATCCAATCAACAAGCACCTGAACATCGGGGCGCAGTTTGATCTTCTCAAGTGCAGCAATCTTTTCTTCAAGCTCAATATTCTTGTCGCTAACCAAATCGTTCTTTATTTTCAACTCAGAATTATTTTCGATCAATCCTTCAATATCCACACTTTTCAGGACATTATTAAGTTTTATAACTTCCTGCTGTGAAAACTCCAGTTTCTTCTGCATAAGCTGAGCATCAAACGATTCTGCAATTTTGATTTTATCAGCAGATCTCTTCATCGTTTCTTCAAGAGATGAGAATCGAAGCTGCAGATTGCTCAGATTGTCTTTGTATACTTTAGACATGTTCTTACTGCGACGAAGGCTGCTTGCCAGAGATTTTACCTTCTGATCAGATTCACTTGCTTTAGCTTCATATTTTTCCGTCAATTTACGGATCTGTTTTTGAGCATCTGTTTGTGAAAGCTCTTTTGCAATGTCAAACTCAGGAGACTTACTGTTACTGATCTTCAAATCGAGTTCATCGTTCTTTGCTGTCAGTCTCTCTATTTGAAGCTCTATTTGTACTATTTTTTCTTTAAGTTTCCCATTTTCCATCACTTCCAGTGAAAGTTGATTTTTGACTTCATCAGTCTCTTTGATTTTTTCCTGAAGAATCGCAGAACCAGAATCCTGTGTAGCCTGAGCAGTAAGCTCACTATTTTTTTTCTGAAGTTCAACAACTTCAGCATTCAGAGTTTGAATTACATTTTGAAGCTTTGAAGCCTCGATATTTGCCGAAGTAGGATTCAGGCTTTCATCTTTTATCTTTTCTTTAAGTTTTACATACTGTAACTCAACCTCTTCAAACCTGCTGATTTTATCCTCATAGCTTTCCAGCTTTTTATTTTTTGTCTCCAGCTTGCGGCTCAGATCATTGATCTCTTTCAATTTAGCTAATATATCTGCTTTTGCAGAGTCATCACCCGCTCTCTCTGCAAGGATCTCATTTTTGTTTTTCAGGAACTCCAGTTCGTTTTTATAAGCTTGCTCCTTTTCCAGAAAAGCACTTTTATCATTTTCGATTTCAGCAGAAAGTTCTTTTGCAGCACTTTTTATAGTTGTGAAGCTTTGAAGAAGGGATATCAGCTCCTTTCGCATCGTGTTATTTTCTTTCTTCAGGCCTGCAATTACAGAACTTCTCTGCTCAACATATTCACTGTCAAAATTCCTATTTTTAGCATTTGCTGCGTATTCTTCCTGAAGTTCATTAAATTTCTCTTTCAGAAGCTCTATAGTGCTTCCAAGTTCAATAATATTTGCAATTGATTTAGAAAACTTTTTGCGGATCTCATCTTTCTCTTTGGAGATAGAAGTCACAGCTTCCATAAGAGCATCGTTTTTCTCAGAAAGCTTTTTATTAGATTCTCTCAGCTGTTCTGTAAGGTTTGCAACATCAGATTTTTCTCTAATCTGATCCAGCTCATTGCGCAGTTGCTGAATCATCTCCGTCTTCTCCAGAACAACAGTGTCGATTCTCTCTCCGTAGCTTTCTTTTGATTTCGCGTCCGCCTTCAATTTCTCAATTGTAGACTTCAGTTTTATCACGTTTGACTCAAGATACTTATTTTTATTCTGAAGCGGAGAAAGCGATTTCAGTTTTTTAGCGATTCGCCCCATCTCTGCAGTCAGCATGTCTGATTTTGTTTTAGATTCAGAGTTGGATTTTTTAGTTACATCCAGTTCGGCTTTTAAAATTTTGTTCGAGACAGCAAGTTTTGCTATTTCATGATTAAGCTCATTAAATTCGTCTGTATCAAAACTACCATTATTAGAACCATCTTTGCTGAAACTGCTTTCGAGCTTCTTTTTAAGTTGAGCTATCTGCAATGCCAACTCATCATTTTCTTTAATCAGAGAAACGACCTGCTCTGCCGATTTATTGTTTCTTTGAAGATCGCGTTTCGTGATCTCCAGCGAAGCTGAAGCTGTATAAAATTTATTTCTGTATCGATCAAGCTCGATCTGAAGCTGTTCAAGCTTTGTGCTTTTTACCGCATGAGCAACTGTACTCGACATTGATGACAAACCACCACTATTTCTTGCCTTTGAAGCAATTCGCTTATTAACGTTTTTGATCTTTCTTTTACACAGGTCAATGCGGTAGTTTGTAAGTTTTATTTTCCAGTCAGGGAACTTCGTCTTAATACTTGAGAAGTAGTCCTGAGCCGTTTGGAAGTTGGCAAGAGAGTCCTCATACTTACCCATCAAGTATTGGTCTTCACCTTTTTCAAAGGTAGAAAATCCCTTCCGCCAAACCTTCCATGCTTCTTTAGAAGAGTTCGCATTTAGCGTGAAAGTTAGAAGAAAAAAAGATAGAGCGCAGATTATTTTGTTGTACTTAAAAAACTTAGACATATTTCCCCCCAGGAAAATTATATTATCGGGGGGAAATATAGCTTATTGCCCCCGCATTGTTTGAGAAACACTCGTATTCGACATCTCATCGACTTCGGATAGAAGTCTCAGGTATTTATCGTTCAACACAATATTTTCATTTACTAATTTCTCAAACCGTTTATCATTATTATTTACCTGTTGTTGTAACTTATCGAAATTTCGCTTCATTGTGACCGTTTTTTTAGTACCACGCTTGTAGTTTGCGTACAGATTAAGGTATATCTCACGAAGCTCTGCTTTTTCTTTTAACGCTTCTGCCAACAATTGATTCTTTTCGGCATTTTCTCTTCTGTATTTTTTAACACTGCCCAAAAGTTTTATATTGTCAGTAGCGACCTTCTTATATCCTTCTTTCAGTTTAAGAATATTCGAAGCTGACAGATTTTTCAGCTGTCCAGCTTCCTCTTTCGCATGTTCAATACTTTTATTAGCTGCAGCAAGGTCTGAACTGATCGAAAGGTTCTCTTTCGTCATTCTATCCAGTTCCGCCAATACAAACTCTTTCTCCGCATTCAGCATCTTCGATTTCTCAATAGCCTCTTTATTTTTCCCCAACAGCAGTTCATAGGACTCTTTCAGTTGGTTACTTGAGATTTTAAAAGAAGCCAGTTCGCTGTTTACTGCTTTTTTCGCTTCATGTAACCCCACATTATCAACGCTTAGCTTCTCAATCGCCCGAGCCAATTCCTGCTCCCCTTTTTGGGATTGAAGATATTTATCCGACAATTCTGCCAGTTCAGAATTAAGTTTTGATTCTTTGTCTTTATACCCGGCAATAAACTCTGCGGCTTTTTCCAACTCCTGAGTTTTTTGTTTGATCTGATAATTACTGCCGTTCAAAGCTATTTCCAACGAAGAGATCTCTTTAATTCTATTCTTCAGGCTGACGGATATACTTTGGTTCGTCGTTTTCTGGTCATCAAGTTTTCCCTGCGTCAGCACTGTTGACATCCTAGCCTCTTTCAGATCACGTTCAAGTATACCCTTTTTAGCTCTCAGTTCGGCAACATTACTTTGCTGGCCTTTCAACTTCTTATTCAGCACAGCCATATTCTCCGATCTACCTTTGGCATTCTTCTCCAGCTTGGCGATTTCCTGATCTTTAATCTTCAGGGCATCCGCAAGTTTTTTAGAATTAGTAATTTGAGAATCAAGTTTTTTATGAATTTCCGCTATCATTTTATTTTTCGATACCAACATCTCGTTCAGTCCAGCCAATGTCTCATTGTTCTCACGTATAAGACCAGCCTGATCTTCGTTCTTCTTCGCAAGCGAATGCGCTGTTTTCTCAATTTGAGTTTTTACGGTATTTAAGCCGGCAATTTCTTTTTTTGCAGAATCATACATAGGCTTCAGAGCCGCGAGCTGATTATTGGCCTCCAACAGCGTCATTTTTGTTTTTTTAAGTTCCGCAACCGACCTTTCCACTTTTTGATTTGAAGTTGCAAGATGCTGACTAAGCTCCTCTTTTATTTTCGTGAGCTCTGATTTTTCTGCTTTTAAGAGTTTTTCTTTTTTTTCTGCAGTTGCAACTATTTGCTTGTTTTTGTGTTCCTGAGTTTCAACATCTTTATCCAGGACTATGATTTGTGTTAACAGCTTCTTATTTTCAGACTCCTGAATTTTCACCGTCTTATTCGCTTTAGACAGTTTAAGCAAATCCTCTTTATTTATTTTCTGCAGGACAACAAAATCAGTTTGTAATGATTTTGTTACCGCCGTTATTTTTGCCAATTGTGTTTCAAGTTTTTTGACTTCTCTTTTTATGTTTTCAGCCAGATACGTTTTCTCTTTCAGCTTTGTCTTTCCTGATTTCAAAGAATCTGTTAGGGCCAAAATCTCATGTTGAGATTTCTCGGTCATTTCTTTATGAGTTTTACTTAAATGAGCCAACTTCGCATTCTTTGATTCCTCAATTTTAAGCAACTTACTTATTTGTGTTTTATCCGCCTCATTTTGTTTTAGTGAACGCTGTAAATCCCCTTCAACAATGGTCAATTCATCTATCAGAACTTTTTTGGTTTTATAAACTTTTTTCAAAGCATCATTACCTGCTTCCAACTCATGGGTGAGTCTGAAAACATCATCTCCTAACCTTGTGTTTTCCGCGAGATAGTTCTTTTTTGATTTTTTGAGGGCTTCATT
>JAUVCU010000131.1 GCA_030590715.1 Lentisphaeria bacterium | reverse complement strand
GTCAGTGCAACTTGGATTAAGCCTAGTTGAGGATAAAAGGTCTTTTCCCAGACAAATTCAGTATCTATTGCAATGGCATCGACTTCTTGGGCGCGGTTAACCAGGTCGTTTAACTCTTCATCAGTTTTTATCATTTCAGGGAGCTTTTATATTAAAGGGTCATATTTCTCTTAAGTAAGTACGTAACAATCTATTTCACCTACACTGTGTTGTCAAACCCTTGACTATGGCAGATCGAGTTTAAGAAATGTTATTTAGCATTCTTTTAACTTCTGTACACCTTGTATCAATTGCTTTAATACCTGCATATTTTATGAAAGGGAATTTTCTGCAGGCTTGTGGTCTGAGGCTGTAAATGCTGCATGATTTTTTACTGCTGCATGTTGAGTCTGTTCCCAGAAAAGAACATGAGCCATTTGTTTTCAATAAATGCTTTTTGCCAAATGTTAATTTAAAGGCATCTTTGTTTTCTAGATTCTCAATATCACATTTATTCAGAGTGACGGTAAAACTGCAACACAATCCACATTGACTGCAGTTAAATTCTTTCTTTCTCAGTTTTCTGGCCGCGATTATATTTTTGATCTCTGATTTAAAAAACAAAAGGCATACAAGAGCGATACAGCCTAAGCCCACTGCAAATATAATTAGAAACAGCAATGTTTTCATAGAACTGGATTTTCGTAACGTGCGGTTTGGGTTTTAGTACGGTTCAAGATGGACGATCACGTCAATAATATTTGGACCGTTCTGCAGCAGGATTTTTTTTACTTCTTCGGATATATCGTGCCCGACTGTTACTGAAAGGTCTCCATTTACTTGTATATGAAGGTCTGCATATGTCCCATAAGCAACTTTTCTCGTTCTTACTTTATGGGCAGATTTTACTCCGTCTATGGCTAGGGTAAGCTCCATTATTTTAGACTGGTCTTCTTCGGTCGCGCTTGTGTCTATCAGGCATGACATAGACTCTTTTATTACTTCGAAACCTGTTTTTAAGATAAAAACAGAAACGATAAGTGCACCAAGCTGGTCAACAAACTTTAATTCTTCGCTCAAGGATGCGACGCATACTGCGATAAGAGTAGGGATGGAACTCATGCTGTCTGATCTGTGGTGAATTGCATTGGCACGAAGGGAAGGGGAGTTTACTCTGTCTCCTTCTTTTGCTGTCCATCTGTAGAGAAGCTCTTTAACAATAATAGATATGAGGGCCGCCACAGCAGCTAGCCATGTCGGTGTCAGTTTGTCTTCTGGATTTGTTAAAGTATAAATTGAGTTGTAGCTGATCCCTATGGCTACTGATATTAGAATTCCCCCTATAAAAACTGTAACGATATTTTCCAGTCTATGGTGACCGTAAGGGTGTTTGGGATCTGGAGGTGCAGACCAGTATTTAATTCCTATCAGAATTGCAAGGTCTGTTGTGAGGTCGGATAAGCTGTGAACACCATCGGCAATCACAGCCTGGCTTGATCCAAAGTAACCAAGAATACATTTCAAAATAGAAAGAACAACATTCGACAATAAACCAACCCAGGTGACTCGTTTTATTGTCTCATTTCTAAATTCTTCTGTTATTTTTTGTTCCGTTATATTCATAGGCTCACTTTATGGCCTGCACTCAGTACAGGCCTCAAACTGTTATTGCATAACTTGGATATCAGCTTTTGACTTTTGCTTCTCAAGCCACTGCTCTACATGCTTGTTTTTCAGGTCATTGTGGAGCATCGCTTTTACGCTGTCCTTTACTTTATCAAAAGTAAGTTTCGCTTCAGCATTAATACCAACACACTTAATTATATGATACCCAAACTGAGTCATGACAATCGGAGAAATCTCATCTTTCTCAAGAGAAAAGGCAACCGTGTCGAATTCCTCAACCATTTTTCCTCGTGGAAAGAATCCAAGATCAGGATTGTCACAAGTCGCTATTTCGTTCGCTACAGTCATGAAGTCTTCTCCTGCAAGTACTCTTTTGCGGGCTCCCATCATCTTGTAGAATGTTTTCTTCATGTCTTTAGGCTCGAACTTATGAACAATATTCAAAATATGACGTTCTTCCTGAGTTTTATTCGCTCCCGGATGTTTGTCGTAGTATTGCTGAACCATTTCATTTGAAGGAGGCGGTACCATCTTTGTCAGATCATTTAGAAAACGGTCAATTTTGATTTGCTGATTTAGATCTTTCTTGACGTTTTCATCATCTTTATTTGTAAGATTGAAGTTCTTATGAAATAGTTCTTCTCCACCATGGCTGTCTTTAAGGTTTGCCAATGCCTGATTCAGTTCTGCATCTGAGATCTCTGCAAATACATCATTCGCTTCTGTTCTGATAATGTGGTGTTCAACGAGTTGTTTAACAGCAAGCTCTTCTATTTCAGCTTGTGTTTTAGTGTGGTCCTGAACTTTCAATGCGCCTACAGTTTGTTCAAATGCCTGCGGTGGAAGTGATATTCCATTAATTCTTATAATCATTTTTGACTCCTACAGAAATGCAATATTGGTTATGTCTAAATTAAAGTACTCAACGACTATATTGTTTCTTGCTTGAAAATCAACGATGTTCGCAGCCTAAATGACGTTTGTAACCAAGAATCATTATTTTTGTTGGTATCGGTAAAGCTAATGAATTAGAAGTTGATTTGAAACAATAAAAAAGGCCATCGAGTTTTTAAACTCAATGGCCTTTGAAGTAGTAATAAAATATATTTTACTAAAAGAACTCGTCCAGAGCACCCATTTCTGCAAGAATAAATTCTTTTGCTTTTTCCATGGCTCTTGCTCTGTGGCTCATTTTGTCTTTGATTTCAGAACCTAATTCCGCGAAAGTTTTGTCATAGCCTTGCGGTATGAAAATCGGGTCGTAACCGAAACCATTCGAACCTTTAGGTTCGTACGCGATTGTCCCGTGTACTTCTCCCCTAAACGTCTGTATAACAGCACCGTTTAAGGCAACCGCAATAACACATACAAATTTGGCTTTTCTGTTTGTGTTATCCTCAAGTTCTCTCAGAAGCTTTGCCATTCTTTCAGAATCGGTAGCATCTTCACCGGCATAACGAGCCGAATAGATTCCCGGTCTTCCGTCAAGAGCGTCAACAGCAAGGCCCGAATCATCGGCAAAAGCAGGAAGACCTGCAAAGTTGGATGACTCAAGTGCTTTTATTCCTGAATTTTCCTCAAACGTCGTTCCTGTTTCTTCTATTTCCGGAAAGTCTGGAATATCTTTTGGTTGAATAATATTCAGCTTCATAAAGTCAAGCATCTGCTGAAATTCTTCAACTTTATGCGCATTGTTTGTTGCCGCAAGAACTGTAAACATAAGAAAACTCCAGTTTGCTATTTTGTTATTTCAGTTCCAACACCGGAATCTGTAAATATTTCAAGTAGAAGCGAGTGGTTAAGGCGACCGTCTATCATATGTACTTTGTTCGTTCCCGCTTTTAGCGCAGAGATCGCACTTTTTACTTTAGGAATCATACCGCCGCTAATTACACCTTCTTTAATAAGGTCGTTAGTTCCGTCGATTGTAACGGTCGAAATAACAGTAGACTCGTCAGAAGGGTCTCGCATAATACCCGGAACATCGCTTAGGAAAACTAGTTTGCGTGCTTTTAAAGCTTCTGCTATTTTACATGCTGCAATATCGGCATTGATATTGTACGTCTGGCCGTCATCATCAACACCAAGAGGTGGAATGACCGGTACTATATTAGCTTTTATCGAATTAATGATCTCCTGTGTATCAACGCTGCTGATGCTTCCAACATATCCGATATCAAGAGTTTTTCCTGTATCTTTGCAGTCTGTGTACATCTTTTCCGCTTTAAGAATCGATTTCCCGGAAACCATGTGTCCTTTACCGCCAGCTTCACTTATTCCTTTCAGAAGGTTGGCATTAACCTCGTTGTGAAGAACGTTGTCAACTACACCGATGGTGTTATCACAAGTAAAGCGTAAGCCGTTTACAAAATGAGATGGAATATTCATCTCTTTAAGCTTTGCGGAAATAGCTTTTCCCCCGCCGTGAACAACGACAGGTTTCATGCCTATGCATTCCAGAAAAACAATATCTCGCATAGTATTTGCAGTCAGTTCAGCATCTTCCATTGCACTTCCACCAAACTTTATCACCACGATTTCATCTCTGAACTCCTGAATGTAAGGTAGAGCTTCAATCAAAACTGCTGCTTTATCTATTATGTCTTGCATTTTTATTTTCCTGGAATCTTATTTAAGGTACGAATCAGTACTTGCTTTCACATTGATTGCGATACCGCCCCTTGGCATGAAGTTACCAATAACTTCAGCCCAGCGTGGCTGACAAGTCTCAACAATTTCTTCGAGAATAATATTAACAACTTCTTCATGGAATGAGTTGTGGTTTCTGAATGAGAATAGAAATAGTTTAAGAGATTTACTCTCGATGCATGTTTTATCAGCAATGTAGTTAACCGTGATGTGTCCGAAGTCTGGCTGGCTTGTAACCGGACATAGTGACGTGAATTCAGGACAGTCAAAAGAAATTACGTAGTCTCTGCCAGGAAATGCATTTTCAAAGGTTTCTAGTTTGGCGTCAGCAGGATTTGTCGGATAGTTTTTTTCTGAAGCATGAAGAAGCGTAAGCTCAGACAAGCGCTCGTTATCAATTCCCATTATTATTTTCCTATTATATAGTTTATGTTAATTTTATGTTTAATTTTGCTATATAATACATTAATAAACTGAAAAGATGTGCCTTCTATTTTTTTTTTGGGGAGTTTTTGGCACACTATTTAAATTCCCGATATGGCAGAGGAATTCCATCTAAAAAGTCATTTATTCTTGAAAAAAGTAATACGGTATACTAATAATATATTATCTTAATTTTAACTATAGAGATAAAACTCAAAATAAAACGATAAGGGGAGTGAAATGAAGAAGTTTAGCAAAATGTGTTTGATGGGGGCAGTTTCGGCTATGATGTTGACGTCGGCTTTTGAAAGTAAAGCTGAATGTTTCAATGAGGAAACGAGAAAACTTGGACGCGGTATCTCTAATGTTGCTTTCGGTGCACTTGAGATTCCTGTATCAATTTCAGAAGTAAACAAAGATGAAGGTGGTCTTGCTGCTGTTACTTACGGTACAGCTCTTGGTGCAACTCACTTCGTAAAACGTGTTGGACTTGGAATTTACGAAATCCTTACATTCCCTGTAAAAACTCCTTGCGGAGACATGATCCTACAAGGAGAGGACTGTGGAACTGGTGCTCTAATGAGTCCTGAGTTTGTTATTGACCGCGATTCAGATCTTTACCATATTGTATTCCAGGATGGACCTGGTGTTAAATAGTTTTTAAAACTATTTTCTTAAGAGACTCACTTCGGTGGGTCTTTTTTTTTGCTGGAGCATTTAGAATTTGTACAAGGTTGAAAACATTCCGTTTTAGTAATTGAGCAGGAAGGAACTGTGATGTAACAAAAAGACGGACCTCGTGCAAGATCCGCTTTTTTCTGGCCGGTAAATTATTTATTCGGGCGACCATGTGTTGGAGAAATTACTTGTGTATAACCCTGTGATTATAGACGTT
>JAUVCU010000229.1 GCA_030590715.1 Lentisphaeria bacterium | reverse complement strand
CAGGTTAATTGGCCTATACGTTGCGCATCACCATCGACGCCATCGTCTTTGCGCATTATATCCTGGATTGCTTTTATATTACTGGTTATACTCATCTACTACTTCCGTTTTATTATGTGCATTACACACTCATTTATTCATCGTGACTATACAATACTTATAACAGCTCTGTCCGTTGAACTTCGTCCGCCCCGCTCTAAACACACTTTTTCTGCTGAGGTTCGAGAATATCATTCACCAGTTATCCATCAAGGCCAAAGTAATTGCATTTTTGTCCCGCCAACATATTCTCAAGAAATAGTAGAACAGTACTGAATCCCTATTTCGGGGAATAGTATAGTGCTCAGAAAGCTGTAATCAAACACACTGAATTTAGAGAAAATAACTTAAACCATCTTCTCATTCACGACTCCAGAATTTATTCTATCGTTCATTTTATTTTATATGTATTCTTTATCTTTTTTGTCCGAGCTTTGTAGCTCTAGTAATAATATTCTTCTACAGGAAAACGCAATCTTTTCAAATTATATGCACTCTCACAAATCATCGGCCAAAAAAAAAGCACCCCGATGAAAGGGTGCTTTTTTAGTGAGATAAAGAGACGTAAAACTTACGCTTCGTATCCGAGGAACTGCAGAGATAAGCTCATGCTTATTCTGTATGTCCATTTAAGAGCTTCAATAATCGGCAAAATAGGATGTGTGCCGTGAACTTCACAGTAATCACTATTCTCATCAGTCCAGTTTTGAAAAGCACCAAAAAGGTCCTCTGCAAGGGGCAACTTTTGAAAATGCTTCTGCATAGCTTCGCTGGCTAGAAAAGGAACTTTTCCTCCGAAAAGGCCATCTTCAGTAGGAAGATAGTCAGAACCTTCATGCCAGTTATAAACGGTCTCAATAGCTTTAGCATAAACATACAAAAACATTGAATTGATTTCGTCAAACTCCAGGTGTTGCTCTGGTTTACTCTCCACATGCTTACGTGTCTCTGTCAAAATCATCGACAAAAGCGGCTTTTCTGATTCAGCCAACTCGGGAGCCATTGATAACGGCCCCGTGATGTAGCGCTTCTCTTTTGCAATATTTACAATGCTTTGTGCTATTTCTAATTCCATGCTTTATAAGCCTTTATTTACCGCGCTTTTGCTTTTTCTTCCAAGCTTCAAATTCTTCGATTGTTCCAGGGTAGTCGACGATCCCATCTTCTGAAACTTCGATAATACGAGTTGCAAGAGTACTTACGAATCTATGGTCATGTGAAACGAAAATCAGTGTGTTCTCGAAAAGAGAAAGGGCAAAGTTCAACGCCTCGATCGATTCAAGGTCCAGGTGATTGGTAGGTTCATCAAGGAAAAGAACATTTCCGCAAATCATCATCATTTTAGAAAGAATCAAGCGGGCTTTCTCTCCACCACTAAGAACGCTTATATCTTTGAAAACATCATCGCCGCGGAATAGCATTTTACCCATGAATGAGCGGAGTTCAGTTTCACTCATCTCTTCTTCGGCAAAAGTTCCAAGCCAGTCGATCGCTTTTTTACTCATATCAAGCTGATCAGATGACTCCTGCGGGAAGATACTTAGCTCAACGGTTTCTCCAGTAACAACTTTACCTGCATCAGGTTGAACCGCACCTTCAAGAATTTTAAGAAGTGTCGTTTTACCAATTCCATTTTTACCAATGATAGCAACCTTTTCTCCACTTCCGATATCACATGAGAAATCTTTGAAAAGCTGAGTGTCATACGATTTAGAGATGTTTTGTATTTCAAAAACTTTCTCACCCAGACGTGTTTTTGGTTTAAAACGGATAAATGGAGAAACGCGTGAACTTGGTTTTATGTCATTAAGATCAATCTTATCAAGTCGCTTCTGACGCGAAGTAGCCTGTTTGGCTTTCGATGCATTCGCACTGAATCGGCTGATAAATGATTTCAGTTCGTGAATTTCCTTCTCCATCTTCTTGTTTTGCTTCTCTTTCAGTTCCAGTACTTCAAGATTGGCAATAGTAAAGTCGTCATAATTTCCAGGGAACATTCTGATCTCATGGAAATCAAGGTCGGCAATATGAGAACAAACATTGTTAAGGAAGAAACGGTCATGGGAAATAGTTACAACAGTACCGTCATAGCGCTTAAGGAAATCGATAAGCCATTCGATAGACTCCATATCCAGGTGATTGGTAGGCTCATCCATAAGAAGGATATCAGGCTGACCGAAAAGAACCTGTGCAAGAAGAACTCGAAGTTTGAATCCCCCCTGAAGAACCGTCATTTTCTCGTAGAAAAGGTCTTCTTTAAAACCAAGACCGGCAAGAAGTTTTGCCGCTTCAGCTTCCATTGTGTATCCACCTGCGTCACCGAATTCCTCTTCGATGTCTCCGCAACGCTCGTTCTCTGCATCTGTAAGATCAACCTTAGAATAAAGTTCTTCGCGCTCGCTGTGAATCTCCCAAAGCTTTTTGTTACCCATGAAAACAGTATCAATTATAGAGTGCTCGTCAAATGCTGCGTGATCCTGGCGAAGGTATCCAAGCGTACAGTCTTTCTCAATATGAACATCTCCTTGTGACTGCTCGAGCTGACCTGTCAGGATTCGCATGAACGTCGATTTACCAGCTCCATTAGCTCCAATTAGACCGTAACAGTTACCCGGTGTAAATTTGACCGAAACGTCTTCGAATAGTGTGTCCTGTCCGAAACGCATTGTTATTTTCGATGTTGAAATCATTATTATACCTACATAGTTATTTTAGTTTATTAATTACGCACGGAATTTAGAAGAATTTTGTGTAATTTCAAGTGGGTGTAATGGGTTAAAACCAAGCATAAATAACTAATAATGAACGATGCAGCTGGATTCGTGATAACAAATGAACATTGTCCGTTGAGTTATTCGTGGATTTAACCTTTAATAATCGAGTAAGAACAGCTTCTTTTTCTCACCTAATGTCAACTAGTTTGGTGCAATGCATATTATTTTTTTGTGGGCTAATTATCCGATTTTTATTCATAGACAATGAATTCGGCTAAGTTCTTAATTGTGATTCGGTTATTTAGTACGGATGTTTTTTTACAAAATAGTGAGTCGCCGATAGTGGATAAAGCCTGGTTTAGGGCAATCGCTTTTTCGGGTATTTATGATAAGTTACAAACCAATATATGAGGTATGCAGGTTTTTCCTCTTTTTAAGTAGAAGGTATTCAAATTTTACATTAGTAAAATGACAAATTTACACTTGCTTGGGAATACCGGGCTTGTGAACTCTATAAAAGGAAATTTATATGAACCGGAGACATGAATTACTACCTCCAGCAGATAGTATCAACCGCCTATTTGAAGCTAATCACAGCGATCCGCATTCAATTCTTGGAATGCACTTTGATGAGAAGCTTAAGTCTATCGTAATCCGTACTTATGATGTCGAAGCAGAAGAAGTCTATGCTTTGGTTGATAACAAAAAAGTTAAGCTGGAAAAGATTCACGATGCAGGACTTTTTGCCGCTAAATTCCCACGCCGTAAAAAGCACTTCTCATACAAACTGGAAAAAGTCTTTGGGGACAAGAACTTCGTAACTGAAGATCCATATTGCTTCATGCCTGGTATCGGAGAACAGGATGTATACTACTTCAACTCTGGAGAGCATCAGCGCGTTTATGAAATCATGGGAGCTCATGTTAAGACCTATGGTGATGTAACGGGTGTTCTATTTACTGTTTGGGCTCCAAATGCTGACCGCGTTTCTGTGGTTGGAGATTTCAATAACTGGAACGGTACTCGTCACATGATGAGACTGATGGGTGGTTCTGGAATCTGGGAGCTGTTCATACCTCGTATGTCTGAAGGTGATGTTTATAAATTTGAGATCCGCGCACAAAACGGCGATGTGTTCTGTAAACTTGACCCATATGCATTGAAGACTGAGAAGCGACCTAATAATGCGGCAATCGTTGCAAAAGGTACTGATTTTGACTGGTCGGACAAT
>JAUVCU010000057.1 GCA_030590715.1 Lentisphaeria bacterium | reverse complement strand
GAGGTTATTTTTATTCATGACTGTTTATCTCCGTATAGTTTGTTGGTGAAGGCGGCACTATCCCATTTTCCAGTTATTTTTTAGATGCAGATTAACGCTGATTCACGCAGATTTAAGGTTGCATCTGCGTGAATCAGCGTTAATCTGCGTCTAATATTATTGTTAAAATCAATGGGTTTTGGAATTGTGCCGGTGAAGGCATAGATGTGTTGGTAGTCCTGCTTCTCATGGAGTTCGGTGGCGGATGAGTTATAGAATTTTGCCATTATTCCTCGCCCAATATTTCATTGATGGATTTTTGCATTCCCTCCGGATCTTTAGAGTAAAGCTTTGCTGTACCAGTTACCCTTTTCAACAATGCTTTATCTTCCGGTAGCATATTTTCCACGGATAAACTGCTTTTAATTTCTTCTTCCGAAAAATCACGATAAAGCTGTCCAATGGCGGTGTCGAGGAAGGCGGAGGTTAAAATCTCAACATTTTGAAAGGAAAGTTTAATTTTTCTTCCTTCGTGTAACGCTTTCTTAATTAAATCATACACTTTCTGACCGTCATCTGCCTCCACACAAAATCCGCTGCCTACCATATTAAAAACATGAATAATGATTTCTTGCATTGTTAAACTCCGATTTTTAAAATAGCTCATCTGACTCGGTTATTTTATTGTGAGTCATTTTTCTAACCCTTCCATGATGCGCCATATATGTTGATAAACCAATCCGGAGTCTCCTAAAGCTTTTCTCCAATCCTGTGGTTGAAGTTGAGCTAAGCGAGTGCGAAGCATTGGTAATGGTTCTTTGATTGCTTCGCCGAAGTATTCGGCCAATGGTAAAGCTGCTGAACGAGGTACCCCTAAAAGACGTAAGGTGATTGCCGCATCGCTATTTACGCCGTAATAAACTCTCGAAGGTAGATTGCTCAATTGCTTGCGCTCCTCTTCGGGTAGATTTGATGCAGTGATTGCGATAAGTGCCCCCAATCCCCACGAAGTGGTTTGGGCCAACTTCCCGAAGAGATTCTGGCCACATTTGGTCAGGGCAGTAATCTGATCATCATTAGCTCCTTTGAAATAACGATCCGCTATTGTGGGCAACGATTCGCCATTGACCCAGTCCTTGATGATCAGTGCCAATTTGTCACCATCGGGTGCGTTCTCTCCCGTAACTGCTTTAAGATTATCTCTTAATTCAGGAACTCTAAGCAGAACTCCCATCATCTGTTGAAGGGTGTTACTGCCTGAAGTAAATAATGTGTTTTCGTCCCATGAATTCTCGTTAATGCCTCCTTTGTGAGTTAGCATTGTCTTGATACTTTGAAGCGAAAAACCAGTGCTATCAACCAGTTTGAGCGGTTGGTTCGGCTTCTGGAGATACCTTGAATATGCTTCGATACCTCCGAGCAAGCGTTGTGCAATCTTACTGTTGCTCAAACGAAGTTTTTCGAACCCCAGAGTACCACGGAGCACTTGCTCAATTTCTTCGAAATAAGAGTCTGGCTCACCCATTTGGCGGTAGGTATGCGCCAAGTATTGAAGAAAACTCGACCATTCCGGGTTGCTATAGACTATCTTTCCAAGGTCGTCCAGAGCGTCGTCAGCTTCAATCGCAAGCTGAACCAATGCTGAATTCAAATCGCGAGTTTGGTTGTTGATAAAGTTTCGTAAAGTAGCTGCTTTGTCTTCACTATCCGCCGCGAGCGCGATCACACCAAGTTGTCCTTGTGTCACGCGTCCGGCACGACCGGCGATATTCCAGAAGTCTTCGGATGGCATGTCATCCCCGTAAGGGTATTGGTGAGATGCCAGCACGACACCGCTAACTGGAAAATTGACACCCTGGGCAATAGTCGTTGTGGCAACAAGAAACTTCAACTTGTCGCTCTCGAAGAGCCATTCGATAAGGCTGCGAACATCATCGGGCAAACCTGCGTGGTGAACTCCGATTCCGTGCTCCAAAAGCTCAATCAGGGGAAACTCGTCTCCAAGTTCCAGACGCAGATAATCCTGAACGAGACGGATTTCGTTGCCCGGTTCCTGAATTCGGTTAGTTTCTACCTTCAGTTTGTCTGCCAGTCCCCATACCCAATCCGGCCGTGAATGTATAATGATGACCGGGCCCCTTTGCTGAAGATACTGCGCAGTAACAGCAGCAATTGCGCCCTGATTGTTTACTTTGGAGAAGGTTCTGGCAATCTCAGCGGACTTCGGGAATGAAATCCGCTCTTCAACTGTGATCGTTTTACGCGTTGTGTGAACGCTTTCAAAGTCCATGGCGTAGTCATAGCTCCGACGATTCAACGGATTACCCGGTTTTGCCTGTACAATCCCGATCACGCGGTCATTCGGTTGCCAATCGAGAGCCAGGCTTATATCGTCTGAATTCTGTCCACCCAACCAACGGGCAATTTCGCGTGCATTCTTAATGAAAGGGGTTAGCAAAAGGAAATGGGCTTTTTCGCACTCCTTGTTGATAGTGGCCAACAAGAGTTCGAGCTTTAGTCCGCGCTGAACGTTTTGAATATTATGTGCTTCATCAACAACTACCAGAGTCAAAGGACGCCCGATTTTCGCTTCCCAGCCTTGTCGCAACATCAAGTCAAGCTTTTCCGGTGTGGTCACAAGCACTCGAAATTTAAGATTTGTCTCATCTTCCTGAAGGAGACCCATTTCAATGGTGTCTACCTCTATAGCAGGGCTCACCTGTTCGACGATGATATTTAAGGGGGCAAAGTCCAGGCGCAACTGCCGGGTCACCTGATTTACAAGGGTTCTTGTAGGTGCAAGGTAAGCTACCCAGCCTTCCTCATTGTCAAACTGGTTGAGTGCCTGAAGAATGCGGAACTGCGCGATCATTGTCTTTCCACTTGAAGTCGGCAGACTGACCACGACGGCGCGACGGCTGGAACCAAGGAGTCCTTTTTCAGCCAGGGTTCGGCGCTGTGGTGGCAACACATCAAAGATAGCCCTATCACCGCGCCCTCGATCTACCAGAGTGCGAACAAACTGCGTAACGCGGGTATTGACCGATCGGGTTACTGTCCAAATCGAATTTTCAACCATCTGCGCCGAGGAAGCGGCCAGGAGGCGCGTGAGTGGTTCCAGTTCGAGCATCCGGGCATGTTCACACACTGCGAAGACGCGATCGAAATGCGTATCAAGCATTTGCCGGACCTGGTGGTTTCCTTCGACCACTCCGTCTGTAATGAAGAGCGCGAAAATTTCTGCTGCCCTGGCGAGATGGTAGAGGGCGATCAATTCCAGAGCAGCGGCTTTAGCTCGTCCGGGTTCGATACCTTCCAGATATTGCTTCTCGAATTCGTTCTGCGATTCCCTTAGTTGGGTGACTCGCTCTAGAACTGTATCGCGGTCTTCCCACCCTTTTTTGCGAATAAGCCTCAGCCAGATATCCAGAATGGTAGCCCAGGTGCGTTCACTCCAGTTGTCAGATTCCAGTGGCAAGTTGTTCCACTCTCGCTGGCGAAGAAGGCGGGCAGCGTCCGCCCCTTTATCTCCAAGGACCGCTAAGGCTGACATGCGCAGGAGGAGCACACCCTCTTCAAGCGGATTTTCGGGTTGCGGCAAGACACGGTAGAGCCGGAAGGCGTCTGCTGCACATTCTCTCATCATGTTCAGCTTTGCATCATCTTCTTCGAATCGTTCAAGAATCAAATCAAACGCGGCCATTTCCAGAGCGTTCGCGATATCGCGGACAAGTTCGATATCCGCTTCGGCACGAGTATTAAGAAGCTCCTGATAAATTTGAATGCGGTCGGCTATTTTCAGTGCCTCTGCTCGTCGTTCGCTTATGCTATCGAGAATCCAGTGACTCATGACGCACCTCCTTGCTCTATCTGACCGGGCAGATCTGCAATCTTACACGGCAGATAAACAGCAATCAACTCACAAGATGCGGGATGAAACACCGTGCGAGCGAGAGCATTACCGCGTCCTCGCAAATCGAGTTCATTGGGCGCGGTGTCACGGATGAGGACACCGAAGAGTGATGCAGCCTTGTTACCTGAGTTCAGGTAGAGGGTGACAGATTGATCGAACGCATCCTGATGCTCGGTGCCCTTGCAGCGCGGATGGAGCCACCTCAGAAGTTGGTAAATAGTGCCCATGTTCCGGGCCAGGTTGTCAATCTGGTGCCCGAGATGACCGCTGCGTCCCGACATCACCTGTGGCGGGTATTTCTCTTCACTGGATGTCTTCACTTCGCCTAAAATCAGGCGAAAGCCGGAATCAAACGGGAGAAAACCGACGATATCCGCGCCTGGCAAGCTGCCTTTGGCATTTCGCTTGTCGCGTTCCATGTTCCAGGGAAACACTACCATGTGACTGTGGATCAACAGGGCCTCAGCCAAAGCTTCACCAACGGCCCAGTCGCGTTCTTCGGGGATTTCCGCATTCAAAACCACTTCGAGACTGTCAATACCCATGCCGGTCAATACGAGACCACGCAGATGGCTGCGGAATTCATCGCGTCCCGGAATGTCGTTCAGGCGATTGGCAACTTCTTTGTGCATGAAAGCATTAAGCTCATCACCATCACCCAGACTGAGACCTTGCCAGGAGACACAGCTATGGCCCCCATTATATTCGATGTTAACAAATGATAAGGTCATTCAACTTTCTCCTGTAACGATAATACTTCAGTAATGCGAACTTTTTTGCTTAGCAGCTTCGGAAGGAGAGTATCATGCAATTTTTCGAGGGTGCTGATTATGAATCCTCCATGGTAGATTCGGTGATTCTGGTCATGATTAACCACTCTCACTTACCATTTTTTTTAATATCTCATAATGCTCAGGAAATACACTCTCCATCATTTCCATAAGATACTTTACATTATTTTGACTTTCTTGAACAAGAGAGGGATCAAATCCTTTTCCTGTTATATGAGATTGGTCATTCGTGAATTTATATATCGCTGTTTTTTTATTTTCATCAAAATCCAATGATTTAATTTTATTATAAAGTCCATCGGAATTTGGAACCATCATCATTAAAAAAGATTCAAGGAGTTTTCTAGCCAAATTTGGGATGTGGTAAACAGATTCTATTGTTCCATCTGATTCAAAATTATATATCACTTTAAATAAATACTGATATTCACTTTCATATTCTTTTAATAATTTGTCCATGACATCCAATGTAGCAATTCTGTTGCCTTCAACGTATTGGTTTTTAATCATATAATATTCTTTACCACCATCACGTTTAGGAGATCCTTTTAACCAATTCAGAAGTAATTTAAGAAAATCAAAATTGTGTGTCAAAATAAAAATTTGAGCCGAATCCTTTACTGCATTTTTTAAAAATGCAAATGCTTGGAATAATGAATTTGCGTCCAAGCTAGAAATAGGATCATCAATAACAACAATACCGTCTTTAAGATTAAAGTCTTGATCTTTCAAGTGTATTGTGAAATAAACGAAAGCAATTGCAGTTTTTTCTCCTTCGCTCAGATTTTTAGCAATTTTGTCTTTTCTTTTTATTATATATCCTTCATCAGCGATTTCAAAAGTAAGTTCGTCCCGACCTAAAAATGTCATTAGTTGATTGTTAATTTCTTCACACGCCCGACCTGAATTGGATATCTTATTTTTATTATCGATTATTCTCTGTTGTATTTGCGCTATACCTATATTAGCGGAGTCTTTTGGATTACCTTTTTCCAGCAGGGATATTTCATGTTGTAACTTTTTAATTTCTACTTCTAAACATTTCACATCGTCGGATATTTCGCTTAAATAATGGTTTTCGAGTTTGGTTGTGACCACTTCTTTTGCTTGTGTGAAGTTATTGGTTTTCTTGTTATGCTTTAATATTTCATTATTTACTTTCTTTACAGCAGATATGAATGACTTTGTGGAAATATTTACAACTAACTCCAAAGGGGTCGCTGTATTTGTCCTTTTATTTTCGATTTGTTCTCTGAATATAGAAATATTTTCCAATAATTCGGTTTTGCATTTTGTAAAGATTTCTGCTTTAAGAAAATAATCATTTTGAAGTTCAGTATAAAGATTAGCTTTATCCAAAACATTTAAAGTTTTTATCGTACCACACAATTGCTCAATTTTCTCTGTTAGAACATCAATATCATCTTTAAGTTTCTTATCGGCGTCATTGAAGTAGGCCAGTAATTCTGAAATGCGTTTCTGGGGCATGGGTTGATTGCAGTATTCGCAATTTGAAGATTTCTTTGCGGTATGCAATGTTATTCCTTGCTCGACCCATTTAGAAATATCTGGATTTTCTTTCAATCTTTCTATTATTACCGTTTCAACCGTGCTCTGCAACAACAATTCGGCATCGTGAATAATTGCATTAACATTTTCGTTGATATCACCTATGGATAATTCATTAAGAATAGGATTTTCTTGTTGCTTCAAGGTAACCGAAAATTTATTTATTTCTTCTTTTGATAGAATTTGTTTGGATTTTAACCTTAAGAATGCCTTCTCTGCATTATTTTTACGATAATTTCTTGCTGTAACTCCGCTGGTATTATTACTAATAATCCTTGCGACATCTGTAAAGTACTTCCCATTTTCCTTCTTTTTTCGTTCAAGTTCTTTATTCTTCTGTTCTAATTCTTTAATTTTGCCAATATCGCCTTTTTTATCTTGATCTCCATATAGGATTTTTTCATCCTGTTTTATTGCATCTGCCAACTTTTTATTTTCTTTGCCGAGTATAAAAATAGGTTTTGCTTTTCCACTTAATATTTCAATATTTTCGGAAATGTAGTCTTGATTAAATACTCTAATCTTTTTGTTAAATATGGTTTTTTGAGTGAAATCCCCCTCATCAGTCTGAATTTTATATTCGAGTTCCGGATATATTTCAGATTTGTTTGTCTCAAAAGAAGCGAATAACTGTGATAATGTTGTTTTTCCAGAGCCGTTCCAACCATAAATCAAATTAAAACGCTTGAATTCCGGCAAGTTAGAATTCCATTTATAATCTGAGAAAATACCAAGGTTTTTTATTTTTTCAATTTTAGTAATAATAATTGCAAAACACTCTCCCAGTTTTTATGAAGGTAAAGTTCAAGCCCTTTTCCAGGTAAATATTCTGGATAGATTTTAACAAACTCTTCTTTGGCATTTATGTACGAATTGCTCGATATATTTTCATTTTGAGCAAGATAAACCAGACCGATTGATGGTGAACGTGATCGTCCCTGATTACAATGAACAAGTATTTTCTCAGTATTTATATGGTTTTTAATGAAGTTCATGGCGGATTTCATTATTGGATGTGTGAATCTCGAAAGCAACTCCCGATCCATATCAACAAGATTAAGGAAAAGATTGTTATCATTCTCATAAATAAGGTAATTGGGATGAGAGGAAGATAAGTTTCCTCTATAACCAACACCATTTTGATGACACGTTTTGCAAGCGTGAATGATCGCAAAATCTGAACCATTAGTTAAACAATCAAAATCATTACCAACATATAAGTTCTCGATTATTTCCTTCATAAAGATGCCACCATCTCAACCATGACTTCCCTGCTCATTAATTTAGGCAACAGCGTATCCCGCAGTTTTTCAAGGGTGCGAATTTGCATTATAGTTCCTCTTAATTTATTTGCAAATGTTGAAGTAAACTGATTAAACTTGTTCAATTTATCTAAAGGTGCAATTTTAATTTCTGTAGATAACGCAATATCTCGATTTAGGCCAGGAACTGCTGAGTCTGAATTCATATCTTCAAAATTGATTGACTTTAGTAAGAAGTATTCATACAATAATCCTGCGGATTCAACTTTTGATTTGATATAATATGTTGTATCAATAGGATAAAAGTTATCCCATAGATAAATAACTTTGCCAAGCGTACCTTTTCTGCCAATTACAATCCCGGGGCCTTCAACCAAAAATTCAGAGTGATAACCGACAACACCACTTGAGCCAATTACTGGATAACCCGTGCCGGTTCTGATTTCAGTTTTTAGGCCTTTACCATAAAGAAGCTCAATAACATCACCTAGCGTGCCTTCCTCCCACCCCTCATCCGCCTCCTCCACAAACCACTACCTGAAAAGCGTTTCCGCCATGGCTT
>JAUVCU010000055.1 GCA_030590715.1 Lentisphaeria bacterium | reverse complement strand
TTGAGCGCGAGAGTTCACGATTACCTCAAAGAGATCGGCTACCTTGAAGGGCTTTTAAAGATGTATAAAAAGCGCGGAGAGGCAGAAATGCGCCAGGAAAATATCTTCGAATTTATCAATAGTGTCGGATATTATGAAGAGAAGAATTCCAATCCACTTCTCGTAAACTTTATCCGCCGTTTTATGCTGCAGGATGATGACAGCAGTGAAGATGAAGAAGAGGAAAATGCCGTAACACTTCTTACCGTTCACGCCTCTAAAGGTCTTGAGTATCCTTATGTTTTCCAGATAGGTATGGAGCATGGTATGTTCCCTCATGATAGAGCGATGAAAGAGGGTGGAGAAGAGGAGGAGCGCAGGCTTTTCTACGTTTCAATTACCCGTGCTAAAACAAGATATATTATTACCACAGCGAAGACTCGATGGCGTTTTGATGCTAAAGAGAAAAAGCGCCGGCCATGTAAGCAGATGGATTCTATGTTTATCGGAGAACTTCCGGATCATCTGGTTGATTACCATAAGCCCGAAGACTATCTGACACCGATGGCAAGCGCTGATATTATGAGCGGCCTGGACGATATCCTCGCCATGCTTGACGATTAATTCAAAAGCCGGTGTCTTCAATTCTTTGAAAACACCGGCTGTTTTATATCAACTATTTTCTCTACTTATTAAAAATCATCGAAATCCTCATCGTCGAGCGGGATTATCTTTTCTGCTGCTGAAGAATTTGAATACTTTGGAATTTGTTGAGTGTTCTTTATTGGCTGAACCGGCTTTACTGCAGCACTGTATGATTGACTATTATTTACCGTGTGTATATACGTTCCCTCAACCAAAGCTACCATTTTTTCAACGATAGTCTGAAGAGTTTTTGCTTGAGCAGAGAGCAATTTTCTCTAGAAGGACTCAGGCCTTTTTAATAAGGACAAGCTTCCCCTGTTTTTTAAGGTTTTCAGCCAGTTTTTTAACAACCTGCACCCGTGGTAAAAGACCCCGCTGTCGGAAAGAGATGTCGTGATGAGCATCATTATCAGCTTGACCTAAAGTAAAAGTGATAAAATCAGCCTCACGCAAAAGGTAACACATTTGCGAAACAGCACTTCGCATATCCAAAGCTTCAATATCTTCATCAAGAAGGCGATACACCTGATTCAGGGTCAGAGCTCCATCGGTAACTAACTCTATTCCTTCCATAAAGGAACAAGGTGGGGCTAGATCACCGTGCTGAGCTTTTGCATACGTTATCTCTTTTGCAGACTCCCGAGAGAAAATCACAGCTGTCTGCCCGCCGCAGATCACTTTTTCCCCTTCCCTTTCAATAAATTCTCTTATAATTTTCTTATCATAAGATCGTTTAAGCGGAGGTCCGGTTAAAATATTAAGAATATTTCCATTTCGACAGCCGGCAAGAATAACAGAGCAGTCATCATTTGTACCTGTACCACATATTTCAACGGAACGGCTCAAAATGTTTTTTGATAGATTCTTCCTACTGACTCCACTGTTTATACAATGGTTCAGGTGCTTAACAACACCAGAAACTCCCCAACCTTTTACGAACTGTTCGCCCAATCCGGCTTCAGTAATACCGTCACTTAACGCCAGTATCCCCTGCCCTGCCTTAATTTTGTAATGACTTTCATAAACGGGAAAACCATCAATTAGGAACTGCTCTCTTTTAAGTTCTGTAGCATATTTTTCTGTTACAAGTATAGCACGGGGCATCTCGTAATTTAGGACTGTTGCATTGCCGTCTTTGCATATTCTGAGAAGGGTGAAAACGCTGTAAGGTCCTTCCTTTCCTTTAATAGATTCCATTGTTCTAACAATCTTTTCGAATGTCTTTCTCATGGAAATCCCATTCGACAATAGTTTTTTGATTCTGGAGCAGCAGAAATTAGCGTTGATATTAGCTTTAATTCCAGAGCCAAGCCCATCGCAGATAATTAGCGTTGTCGCTTGTTCTGTTCTAAAATAATCAAAGACATCTCCACAGGGCTGCCCTATTTTTTTAGAACAAACAGCAGAATCGATATCAATATGCATGTAGCTCATATTTTATCGTTTCCTATATAAATCAGTAAAACTGGCGTTTGGTTTTTTAATTCTAATTATCTGCTGAGTATGATCTTCAATATTTCCTTCCTGAACAAGGCTCATAATTTTTTCTACAAGATCTTCGCCCTGAGCGGCACTTTCTCCAAGAAACTGAGCCATTTTCTGAGCCATATCAACTTGATGCTGAAGAAGTTCCTGTGCCTGTCTTACTGCACTCGATCTGATCTTCCTTAATTTGTGGCGGTTCTCTTTTTCTTTGGTAATATTCACAAAAATACCGACGTACTGATCTTCTTCCGGAAGTCTGTAAATGATCTGACGGCAAATAAGGTTATACGAACTGTAGGTTACTGTTTGTTCTATAACCTCATCATCATCCTGACCCAACCTTTCAAACGGCTCTGGATCAATCAAATACGAAATACTTTTTCCTAAAATAGTTTGAGAGCATTTAAAAAACTTTTTAAAGGCGGGGTTCATTGTAAGAATATTTAATTCATCATCAAGGATAACTACCCCGTTCGGATTCGTTTCAATAATTTTATCCGTCCTCTGCTCGGCAAGTCGACGCATATAAGGAATACACATCTCTTTTTCCGCAAGGCCGCGGATAACAGCAATTGCCTTGTCTCGACAACTTTCATAACCACATGCGCTGCAGTTAAGTTCATCTTCTTCGGAGTACTTTCCCGTCGACTCCAAAACCTCCGTTATTTCCTGTTCCGTAACTTCCTTATTAATAGGAGTAGCCAGTTTTTCATAATTTGCATAAAGCTCATCTGCTGTTTGAAGCTCGACTGCTTCACCCGACTTTCGGCTTGATACGTAATTCAAAAGATCACGCCTTCTGTGAAAAATATTTTTAGAGCAGCCCGCAAGTGGACCGTTTATGCAGCCGTTTTGACAGAAAAGAGGCTCGATAAAAGCAGATTTGCTACAGTTTCCAGACTCTCCATCTTTGAAAATCTCTTCCAGATTTTCAACCCCGCTGACAGCAATAATCTCAGGAGCCATAACATCCGTATTCATATCAGCAGTTTTTAACAGTCCGCCTTCCAGTGGGAAAAGTCTCGCATCATGTGGAGCTATTTCATCAAATTCAATTTTTCCACATGTTGAAATATCTATTTTTTCCTCTTCCAGCCATAAAAGGATTTCATCAAAACTGAGAACGGCATCAATAATTCCTTTAACATCCGATCTGGCAGCTTCACCTTTCTTTGCGAGGCAGGGACCTATAAAGACAACTTTTGCCTCAGGAAATTTATTTTTCAGGTATTTCCCATGAGCGACCATAGGAGAAACGATAGGAGTTATTTTATCGACAAGACCATGGTGATATTTTTCTATTAATCCAACAGCCGCAGGACAAGCCGAGGCAATATGCAGATCATTAACATTTTCAGCAACAACAGTTTCTGTAGCACATGCAACTTGATGAGCACCGATACTTGTTTCTGAAATATATGAAAAACCAAGTTTTCTCAAAGCTGCGGCAAAACGGCAGATATCATCCTCTCCAAAAAGAATGGCAAAAGATGGAGCAACACTCACCAACACAGGAGATGTTCCACAGATCATTCCTTTTACCTGTTGAATATCATTCCGGTATGTTTTTGCCCCCTGGGGACATTCCCGGATACACGTTCCACACGAGATACAAAGTTCATCAACGATTGCAGCCTGACTTTCATTCATCTCAATTGCTTTTACGGGACACGACCTCAAACACCTGTAGCAGTCCTGACACTGAGCCTGATTCGTATAAATAACTGACTTTTTGTCCATTATATATCCACTTTTATTAACTGTTTTTACTGCAAAGAATTAATTATTTTTCTTTATCAGGTCTGCTGAGTAAGTGATATAGCAAACCAGCATAAAATAATGCTCTTAAGCTTGTTCAATTGAGCACGAATGTCAAGATACCGCACTACATAATTCTATCATTCCCACTCTATTGACATTTTTCAACATAATATATATAATGTGAGTCAAATCTGACGAGGAGAATTATGAGACGTACATTAAAACTTCTGACAATATCCTTCAGTTCGTTTCTAAGTTTAGCTGTTTCACATGCACAAGATTCCGATTTTGATGAGTTTGAGAGCGAATTCGAAGAACAGAACGTTGAAGAAATAAGCGATCCGCTAATCAAATGCAACCGTTTTTTTTACAGAGCAAATGATAGCCTGTATGAATGGGTTTTAAGGCCGGTTGCAAAAGGGTATGGGAAAGTTGTACCTGAAGGCGGAAGAACATCCATAAACAAGTTTTTTAAGAATATTGCTTTTCCTATAAGATTTGTAAACAATATCTTACAGCTGAAACCGAAAGGTACCGGAGTCGAGTTTTCAAGATTCGCTGTAAACTCTACTGTTGGGATTTTGGGATTCTTTGATCCGGCAAAATCATGTATGGACCTCGAGCCATACGATGAAGATTTTGGTCAGACTTTAGGACACTATGGCGTTGGGGGAGGCGCTCCAATCATACTTCCATTTTTCGGCCAGTCAAATGTGAGGGATGCCATAGGACAAATTCCGGATTACTTCCTGAATCCCCTAAGCTATATAACTCCGGTATACGCATCCACTGCCGTTAAAATTTATGATAAAGAAAATTTACTTTCGCTCCATTATCAGGAATTAGATTCACTACGGGAAGAAGCTTTAGATCCATACGTATTCTTCCGGGATGTTTACCAGAAAACACGTAAAAACAAAATAGAGGAATAATACCGTGAAAATATTACTTACATTTATTGCAGGCATATCATTTTTAAGTACCGGCATGGCGACTCATATTGAAACAACAAAAGCTGAACTTGTTGTAAAAGACACTGTCAATTCAGTTATGCTGCTGCTGGCAGACAAGGATTTAGACGAAGACACGAAAAAAAATAGTTTGATTGAAAGTATTTCATCAAGCTTCGATTTTGCTTTGATGGGAAAACTATCTTTGGGTTCAAAAAACTGGAGAAAAATGGATAATGAACAGCAGACAACTTATACCGACCTGTTCATTACACAGATTCAGGACTCATATCTGAACAAGCTGAAATTGTATAACGATGAAAAAGTTATTTTTGAAGATGGCAAACAAGTAAAAAAGAAAGTTCATGTACCGACTACAGTTATCTCAAAAGGAGATAAAATTTCCATCCTCTACAAACTTTATAAGCCTAAGGCTTCAAAAGAAAAACCGGATGAAGAATGCCCCTGGAAAGTCTATGACTTGGAGATTCAAGGAATAAGCGTGATAAGAACCAATTACTCTCAATACAATCAGATCATAAAAGAAAAAGGTATTGACGGCCTTATCGAAAAAATGAAACAAAAAGATGAAATAGCTGACGTTGTAGAAATTCAATAGACTTTACATCTTTTACTTCACTTCTGTATTTTTTAATTAAGGGGATCACAACTACATGGGCAAAGCAAAAACACCATTTATGGACACTTATGATAGTTTAGTTTTGGGAAAACCATATTTAGTATTAATAATCTTGTTTTTATCCTTTTGTTTTTTTGGTTATAAGACCAAAGACTTTAAGCTCGACGCCTCTGCCGACTCCCTTATTCTTGAAAATGATGAAGACCTTCGCTTTTTTCGAGAAACGACAAAGCGCTACTCCACAAATGAGTATCTATTCATCACCTCAAAACCCAAAGGAGATATTTTTTCCAAGGAAAATCTTAATAACCTGAAAGATATAAGAAATGAATTGAGAGATCTTGATTCAGTAGAAACAGTTTTTACTATCTTAGATGTTCCTCTCCTCAAAAACCCTCCCGTTGAACTAAAAGATATCGTCGGCAATATTAAGTTTCTTGAAGATGAAAATATAGACATTGAGCTTGCCAAAAAAGAATTTAAAAATCATCCGGTTTACCTCGATCAGTTGATTGATAAGAAAATGGAGATGGTTGCTTTACAGGTCAATTTCTACATAGATTTAAAAAATGTAGAACTGATAAACCGGAAGAATGAGCTAAAACAGAGGAAAAATGACAATCTTGCAACAGAAAAGGAATTACTTGAACTTGAAAGGGTTATCCGAGAATACAACGATCATAAACAATTGATGAATAAGAGACGGCATTACGATATATCAGATATTCGTAAGATCATGGCTAATTACAAGGACAAGTCAGAGCTGCACCTTGGTGGAGTGGCGATGGTCACCGATGATATGATCTCGTTTATCAGTAACGATCTCAAGGTCTTCGGTTTTGGTGTTTTAGCATTCCTCGTTATAACTCTTGCACTTATTTTCCGCAATGTCAGGTGGATCTTTCTTGCCATTGTATGCTGCGGGGCATCTGCGGTAACAATGATTGGGATTCTTGGTGTTTTCGGTTGGGAAGTAACCGTTATCTCTTCAAACTTTATTTCAATTCAACTTATAGTCACGATGTCTCTGGCCATACACCTGATCGTTAGATACCGTGAATTGACCTTCAAATTTCCGCATATATCTCAGAGAAAACACGTTAGGCTGACAGTGCATTCGAAATGGATACCTTGTCTATATACTGCTTTAACAACCATTGCCGGATTCAGTTCCCTTATGGTATGCGACATTCTTCCGGTGATAAATTTTGGCTGGATGATGAGCGCCGGCCTTGCAGTTTCTCTAACTCTTACCTTTCTCCTTTTTCCCTCCATTCTTATTCTTCTCCCTAAAGATATACCTAATCACAAGGAACATTTCGGGGAACCCATTACCTCATTTTTTGCGCGAACGACAGAAAAGCACGGCAAAATAATAATTGGATCGACCTTTATCCTTATAGTTCTTATTCTTATAGGTATCTCCAAGCTTGAAGTCGAGAACAGTTTTATAAATTATTTTCACAAGTCGACAGAGATCTATCAGGGAATGGAACTGATAGATCAGACAATGGGAGGAACAACACCTCTGGATATAATTATAAAATTTGATGATGAAAAAGAAGTTGAGGTTGCTGATACTGAACCCTCAGAAGATTCAGATTTTGACGATTTCGAAGAATTCGAGGAAGCAGAAAATGACGAAAAATACTGGCTTACATCAGACAAAGTTACAAAGATTAAAAAGATCCACGACTATCTGGATAGTATTCCGGAAATAGGAAAGGTGCTTTCTATGGACAGTATTCTCCAGCTGGCGCGCCAGTTCAACAAAGGAAAGAATCTTGATAACTTTGAGTTAGCTCTTCTGTACAAAGAACTTCCGGAAAATTTCAGAGATATGATCCTTACTCCATTTATTTCTGCAGAAAGCAATCAGGCGCGCTTAACCATGAGAATAAAAGACTCCAATCAGGATCTTAAAAGAGACAAACTTCTCAAGAAGATAACAAACCACCTTCACACCCAACTTGGATTTAAGAAAGATAATATTCGCCTGACCGGTATGATGGTTCTTTACAATAATATGCTGCAGAGCTTGTTTTCCTCGCAGATTTCAACAATGGGATTCGTCCTCGTTTCAATTATTATAATGTTTCTGATACTTTTCCGTTCGGTGAAAATTTCACTCATCGCTATTTTTCCAAACCTTATTTCTTCCGTTGTTGTTCTGGGTGTGATGGGACTTTCAAAGATTCCTCTGGATATGATGACAATCACCATTGCCGCGATAAGTATAGGGATTGCGGTGGACAACACTATTCACTATATTCACAGATTTGAAAGAGAATTCAAACACGATCATAAATATCTTCCTACGATGTACCGCTGTCACGGTAGTATTGGAAATGCAATGTATTACACATCTATTACTATTATTATAGGTTTCTCGATACTAATTGTCTCGAATTTTATTCCAAGTGTTCTCTTTGGGCTTCTTACTGGCGTTGCCATGGCTGTAGCCTTGGTAGGTGCGTTAACGCTTCTTCCTAAGCTAATTCTTATTTTTAAGCCGTTTGGACCTGAATCTGAAGAGTAGGTATTTCTTAACAGAAGAGATTTATAAAGTATGCTTAAATTCAACGGATTGATTTAATCATACTTTAGTGAAACTCAAAGAACCTA
>JAUVCU010000098.1 GCA_030590715.1 Lentisphaeria bacterium | reverse complement strand
TTTGTACTGCCTATGCCACTTTTAACCTGCAAGAAAGTTATTGTCTCGGCCATCTGACTACCTTCATTTATCTGATATTATGCACTTATATCCCAGTAAGCCTGATCTATACTATGCGGTAATTTCTTCCACTGTTTTGCCGCGGAGCTCAGCAATATTCTGGGCGGAGCGTAAACATTGTAATCCGTTTATTGTTGCCTTAACCATGTTATGGGGATTATGTGATCCAAGACATTTCGTCAGTATATTTGAAACTCCTGCTGCCTCCAGAACCGCCCGAACAGGCCCACCTGCAATAAGCCCTGTACCTTCCGAGGCCGGTTTCAGCAATACTTTCCCGGCACCATATTTACCAATAATCTGATGAGGTATTGAAGCCTCAGTCAGATATATAGAGTGCATAGCCTTTCTCGCCTTTTCAACCCCTTTCCTGATAGCCTCAGGAACCTGGTTTGCCTTGCCGAGGCCATATCCAACCTTGCCCTTGCCGTCACCTACCACTACTATGGCGCTGAAGCTGAATCTGCGACCACCTTTAACAACTTTTGCTACTCTGTTGATAAAAACAATTTTCTCTATCAGTTCCTCGGCACTAGTGCTTTTGGAACGCTTAAAATCAGACAAGGAACACCCCCGTTTGTTGTAAAATCATTAAAATTCCAAACCACCTTCCCGAGCACCTTCAGAAAGTGATTGAACCCTTCCGTGATAAATCGAACCACCGCGATCAAATACTACTTTGGTGATTCCGGCAGCTTTTGCACGAGCACCTATCATCTCGCCAACTTTTTTTGCTGCCCCGGTTTTGCCTTTTTCATCACCAGGTGCAAACTCCTTATCCTGAGTTGACATAGAGACCAGAGTATGTCCTGCAGCATCATCGATAATTTGAGCGTAGATATGTCTATTGCTCTTATAGACTCGAAGTCTAGGGCGTTCACTTGTACCAGCCATCTTTTTCCTGATACGCTTGACTCGTTTAGCCCTTGCTATAGTCTTTGCATTCGTCCTAGCCATTGTATTGATCCATTAATTATAATTGATGGTGCCGTAAAAACTCTCCAACTGCCTCGTTGCTATAGTTTTTTAATTATCACGAGGCACCCTTGTCCCCCGAAACAATAAAATATTAGCGCGCCTCACACATGAAGTGGTAACTTGTCCAGCTAACAGTTAGAATTCTTACTAATTTGTCAAAATTCTGTACGTTTTCTAAAATTATTTCGCTCCAGCTTTACCAGCTTTACGAACAATATGTTCGTCTTCATAACGGATACCCTTTCCCTTGTATGGTTCGGGTTTCCTGATCTGCCGGATTCTGGAAGCGGTCAAACCAAGAATTTCCTTGTCTATGGATTCAAGGACAATTTTTGTGTTACCATCCACCGTAGCTGTTACAGTCTGAGGTAATTTGAACTCTACAGGGTTTGAATATCCAACATTAAGCGTAAGCGTAGAGCTGCTGATACTTGCTCTGTATCCAACGCCCTCAATAACAAGAGTTCGCTTAAACCCATCCGTAACACCAATGATCATATTATTGATAAGACTTCTTGTGAGTCCGCGAAAAGCATTGACCTTATTGCTCTCCACTCTGTTATTAACTCTTAATACATTATTCTCAAGCACGACTTCAATCTCATCGATGATATCACGCTTCAGGCTTCCTTTAGTTCCAGTTACAGATATGTGCTGATCCTTTAGATCAACTTTAACTCCAGCAGGAACTGAAATTGGTTGTTTACCAATACGAGACATAGTTACCTCCGTTATCTATGAGACCTACCAGACCTCACAAATGATCTCCCCACCAGAATTAAGGGCTCTTGCTGTTTTATCCGAGACGACGCCTTTAGATGTGGAAATAACTGAAATTCCCAGCCCATTCAATACTTTCGGTATTGCGTCGGCTTTAGCGTATTTCCTCAGTCCAGGTTTGCTCACGCGTTTTATACCCGTAATAACAGATTCACTTTCAGGACCGTACTTCAAACCAATTTTCAAGGTTCCCTGAACACCACCCTCATCAACCTGGTAATCTGTAATGTACCCTTCTTCCTTAAGTACGCTTGCAATGTTAACCTTAACTGTCGAGGTTGGCATTTCAACCGATTCATATTTTACCATTACCGCATTTCGTATCCTGGTCAGCATATCTGCCAGTGGATCGCTCATTGACATAGCGAACACTCCTTATTTTCAAATAGTAGACTGTATCAATCAAAGTAGCAGAGTAGTTCTACCAACTTGATTTTGTAACTCCAGTAATTTCACCGCTCAATGCCAATTGTCTAAAACAGATCCTGCAAATACCAAACTTTCTGATGAACGCTCTCGGGCGTCCACACATTGGACACCTGTTATAATTACGCACACCAAATTTTTGTTCACGCTTTGCTTTAGCAATTATCGATTTCTTAGCCAAACCAACCTCCAGATAAACTCTATTAAATATAAACTTATATTTATTGGATTTACTCCAACAAACAGATACTATTTCTTAAAGGGCATCCCTAGACTTTTTAATAAAAATCGGCCTTCATCGTCTGTATTTGCCGAAGTGACGATGGTGACATTCAAACCCTTGATCTTGTCAATTTTATCGTAATCAATTTCCGGAAAAATTATCTGCTCCTGGATTCCCATCGAAAAATTACCTCGCCCGTCAAACCCTTTAGGAGATAATCCACGAAAATCTCTCACTCGAGGTAATGCTATATTTACCAGTTTACTAAAGAAATCATACATTTTTTCACCCCTTAAGGTGACACAACATCCGATAGGCATACCCTCACGAAGTTTAAATGTAGCAATAGACTTCTTAGCCTTTGTTATAATTGACTTTTGTCCGGCTATCCTGGTCAGTTCTTCCGCTGCACCTTCAACCATTTTGGGATTTTGAACAGCTTCTCCCAGTCCCATATTAAGGACTATCTTTTTAAGTTGGGGAAGTTGCATAACATTTGTATATCCAAATTCTTCTTTAAGTGCAGGAACACACTCACTTACATATTTGTCTTTCAGCGCACCCATGTATAACTCCTAGCGTAAGCCCTTTTATAACCTATGATTTACTCTCAATAGATTCGCCGCAATGTTTACAAAAACGAACCTTCGTATCATCTTCAAGTATCTTCTTACCAATTCGACCGGTTTTAGTACACTCAGGACAGATAAGCTGAATATTGGATACGTGTATCGGTGCCTCTTTTTCCACAATCTGGCCCTGCTGGTTCATTTCACTTGGTTTGGTGTGGCGCTTTATCATGTTAATACGCTCTACAACAACCTTGTTCTTATCCTTTAGAACGCGAAGAACCTTCCCCACTCGACCTTTATCCTTGCCGGTAATTATTTCAACCTGATCATTCTTCCTCAGGTATGTTCTACCCTGTCTCATTTTTATACCTTTTTTCAGTCAATGTATCCAACTCAGCATAACCGAGTCAGTTCTTTAAGTGCTAACACCGTAACAACGGTAAGCAAGACGGCATAAGTACCTTGGTGATGAATTTTAAGTTCATAATTTTAAAACCCCTCTTCCGTTTTCTTGTCTTTTATGACAAACTTTCAGGAGTAAGGTACTAAAACCGAATCCCCATAAATGGGAAAAGTGAGCGACTCAGAAAACTCTTATACCACAGAGAGCTTAAAGTGCTTCTGGAGCAAGTGAGATAATTTTCATAAAACCCTGGTTTCTTAACTCCCGAGCTACAGGGCCAAAAATACGTGTTCCAATTGGCTCTCCAGACACACCTAGCATAACTGCAGCATTGTCATCAAATCCAACCCAAGTATCATCCATTCTCTTAATGGCTTTAGAGGTCCTTACAATAACGGCCTTCATAACATCGCCTTTTTTAACCTTGGCATGCGGAATAGCTTCCTTCACCGTCACAACTATTACATCACCAATGCTTGCATACCGCTTTCGAGTTCCACCAAGGACACGAATACAAAGAACCTTTTTTGCCCCGGAATTGTCTGCAACATTGAGTACTGACTCTGTCTGTATCATAATTTCACCTGATATTTCATACGAAACAAAACGATTTCACTAACTCTGCATAACTGTCAGTACTAAACTGCCTGTTCCAATATAGTTCTAACCCGCCATCGTTTCCGCTTACTTAGTGGTCGACACTCTTCGATGAGTACAGTATCACCTAAATTGCAGCGGTTCTCTGGATCATCAGCAAGATATTTAACACTGGTTTTAACGAATTTCCCGTAGAGTTTATGGCGAACCTTTCGTTCAACTTGAACAACAACGCTCTTTTCCATTCTGTCACTTACAACAGAGCCGGTTCTTGTCTTTTTAGATTTTTTAATTTCACTCATAGTTTTTATCACTTAGCGATAGTTATATAAAACCATACAACCACAATTCAAATTTCAGATTGCGCAGACTAGCTGACTGGTTGTACCTGGATTGTCTTGATTCTGGCAATATCTTTTCTAATTTTTTTCAGCTGAGAACTATTTTCAAGAGGTCTGATCCGATGCTGGAATGTTAAGTTGCCCAGCTCTTCTCTCAAACCTTTTTCAGTCTTTACCAGTTCCTCACTACTCATTTTGCGGATGTCTTCTACTTTCATAGGCTGGTCCTCTTGGTTACAACTTTTGTTGAAAATGGTAACTTGTTACCGGCAAGAGTCAATGCCTTCACAGCGAGTTCTTCACTCACTCCGGAAATCTCGTAAAGAATCATTCCTGGTTTTACAACGGCAACCCATGACTCCGGACTCCCTTTACCCTTGCCCATACGAGTCTCAGCGGGCTTTTTTGTAAGCGGTTTATCCGGGAAAACACGTATCCAGACTTTACCACCACGCTTCATAGTTCTATTTATCGTTATACGGGCGGACTCTATCTGCTGCGCGGTCATCATACCACAACAGGTGGCCTTGATCCCAAATTCACCGAAAGAAATTGAGGATCCTCTATATGCAACCCCTCTTGATCTTCCTTTGAAAACTTTTCTATGTTTGACCTTCTTAGGACTTAACATCTCTTACTCCGAATTATGGTATGTAAAGTATATAACGAGTCTAAGAGCCTGTCCGAGAATGATCTTTCGAAGTCTCGTACCTCGCTTATCTGCCCAAACTCTTTGTTATTTATAAAAAATAATGCTCGTAATATTAACTATATGACTGCCCTTATTTTTTCAAAATGGTTCGATTTTAAACAAATGTCTATTCTCGGATAAGCTCTTGGGACCGATAATACGTTACAATTATACTTCACCGACATCTGTATCGCTTAAGACTTCACCGTTAAAAATCCAGACCTTAACGCCGATGATGCCGTAAGTAGTGTTAGCCTCTGCAAGCGCATAATCGACATCAGCCCTCAAGGTGTGAAGTGGTACTCTTCCTTCACGCACCCATTCGCATCTTGACATCTCTGCACCACCAAGTCGACCTGAGCAGGATATTTTAATACCCTGGACTCCAAATCGCTGTGCAGACGTTACAGCTTTTTTCATTGCTCGACGAAAAGCAACCCTTCTTACAAGCTGTTGGGCAATATTCTCTGCAACCAACTGGGCATCTGCTTCAGGACGTCTGACTTCCTGAATATCAAGCGTTACTTTGCGTGAAATGAGCTTCTCAATCTCTTTTTTGGTAAGTTCAATCTCAGAACCTTTCTTGCCAATTACAATTCCAGGCCTGGCCGTGAAAAGTTTTATTCGTACATGCTCACCAGTACGTTCAATTTTTACTTTCGACAGCCCGGCATGATGGAGTCGTTTCTTGAGAAACTTTTTTATCTTCTGATCTTAAATCAGAAAGGTCGCATACTCTTTATCTGCGTACCAGATTGAATCCCATGTCCGGGTAATGTTCAGTCTCATTCCTAATGGATTAACCTTCTGCCCCAAAACAGTCCTCCAACAAATACAACGTTCAATTTAATCTTAACAGTAAGTGCTTATACAGTATCTCGACTTACCCTATTATTACCTAATTTTCGTCTATAACCACAGTGATGTGACTAGTTCTTTTAATAATTCCGGTTGCTCTACCCATGGCTCTTGGCCGAATTCTCTTAAGAGAAGGTCCACCATCTATCATTATTTCTTTTATGTACAAATTATCAACATCAGCCTGGTCATCCTGAGTTGCATTTGCAACAGCGGATTCAACAACCTTTTGAATAATTCCTGCGCCTTTTTTAGGCATAA
>JAUVCU010000159.1 GCA_030590715.1 Lentisphaeria bacterium | reverse complement strand
GAGGTGATAACTACCTATGACGGAAAAAAACATTACTGGCGAAATGACCTTGTGCGCCAACTTCTTGGGACTCAGCAGTCCGACGGACATTGGGTAAACAAAGGGCCCGACACAGACGGTAACTACAGTCGCTGGATGGAAGCAGACAAAGACCTCGTTACTTCCTATGCTCTGATAAGCATGCAGTTCGCCCTCGGCACTAAATTCTGATTCAAAAGAGCCATCACGCTTCATTATAAATTGCACAACATACAACATGTTATAGATAACTACTTGCTATTTAAGAACATTACAAAAAAACAGCCGTGCAAAGTTTTCTTATTTTTCCACAAATGACATTGGTATTTCATACAAACATGTATAAAATATCGTGATCATTTTTGGCTGGACTGTTTCCGGTCAAATTATTAATTAGTAAACCAAAATTAACCAAAGAAACCAATTAACATGTCAAACAACACACAAGTAGACACGGCAAGTCTTTTAGACTTCGCAAACATGCCTTCGATGGAAGAGCTTCTAATGCAAGAAGTGAAAAGTGACTTCGTCCCAGGATCAATCATTCAAGGTGTTATCGTTGAAAAACGTAACGATGGAGCCCTTGTGGACATTGGATATAAAGCTGAAGGTTTCGTATCTTCTTCTGAATTCCAAAACTTCGCTGATGCAAAAGAAGGTGACGAACTTGATGTCTTCCTAGAAGAAATCGAAAACGAACGCAGCATGCCTGGAATCAGTCTACAAAAAGCATTCTTCATGAAAGCTTGGAACAAAATCACTTCTGAGTACGGAGAAGAGAGCATCATCACTGGTCTAATGAAGCACCGCGTTAAAGGTGGTATCATTGTTGACCTTGAAGGTGTTGAAGCATTCCTACCTGGTTCTCAGCTTGATATCGGTCCTGTTCGTAACATGGACGACTTCATCGGAAACGAATACGAGCTTAAGATCCTTAAGATCAACGAAGAGCGTCGTAACATCGTTGTATCTCGTCGTGCACTTCTTGAAGAAGACCGCGCTGACAAACGTGCTACTCTTCTTAAAGAGATGGCTGTTAAGCAGGTACGTAAAGGTATCATCAAAAACATCACTGACTTCGGTGCATTCATCGATCTTGGTGGCGTAGACGGTCTTCTACATATCACTGATATGTCTTGGGGTCGTATCTCTCACCCATCTGAAATGGTTGAGCTTGGACAAGAAGTTGAAGTTATGATTCTTGACATCGACTACGAGAAAGAACGCGTTTCTCTTGGAATGAAGCAAAAATCAGAAAACCCTTGGGAACAAGTTGCTAACAAATACCCAATCGGTCAGAAAGTTAACGGTCGTGTTGTTAACATCATGCCTTACGGTGCTTTCGTTGAGCTTGAAAACGGTGTTGAAGGACTTATCCACGTTTCTGAAATGTCTTGGACAAAACGTATCACTAAAGCTGGTGAAGTTGTTAGCGTTGGTGAAGAAGTTGAAGCTGTTGTTCTTGATATCGAAACTCAGACTAAGAAGATCTCTCTTGGACTACGCCAGAAAGAGCGTAACCCTTGGGAAGTACTTGCTGAGAAATTCCCAGTTGGAACTAAGATCACTGGAAAAGTCCGCAATATGACGAGCTACGGTGCTTTCGTTGAAATCGAAAACGATATCGACGGAATGATCCACGTATCTGACATGTCTTGGACACGCAAAATCAACAACCCTACTGAAGTTCTTAACGTTGGTAGCGAAGTTGAAGCAGTTATCCTTGATATTGATCCAGACCAGCAACGCATCTCTCTTGGTCTTAAGCAATGCGAAGAAGATCCTTGGAGCAACATCGACTCTCTATACAAAATTGGTGACGTTGTAGCTGGTAAAGTTACAAAACTTACTGCTTTCGGAGCATTCATCGAACTTACTAACAAGATCGACGGACTAATCCACATTTCTCAGATCAGCAACGATCGCGTTGAGAAAGTTAAAGATGCTCTTGGTCTTGGAGACGAAATCGAAGCTCGTGTTATCAAAATTAACACAGATGAGCGCCGCATTGGTCTTTCAATCAAAGCAGCTACTGAAGGGTATAACGAAGAGCAACTACAAAAAGCTAATGAAGAAGTTACTGCAGCACTTCAACCAGGTGAAGACATGGTTGATATGGGTGAAGTACTTGAAGACTCATTTGCAGCTCTTGACGACCTAGACCTATAATCAGTTTATTCTGATAAGGTAAAAAATGCCGGCTTTTATGCCGGCATTTTTTTTTGCTTATGTAACAAAATGTAGTACTCTCTTTCAATTCCTCCTCGCAGAGAGACAAAGAGTGCAAAGTCAAAATAAAAAAAATTAGTGTCAATTAGTGTCCATTAGTGGTTAAAAAAAACTTCCGTGTGAATCTGTGGATTCCGTGGCAAAAAAACATTTGTTAAATTCGTTGGCCAAAGATCGTTGTTAAGCTTTATACTTCACGCAGCTGAAATCTTAGTTTTTCAAATTGACAAATACACTCAAACACGGCAATGCCGCAAATAAGATAACTACCGCTTGCGGTATAAGTTTTAAGTAAAGATAAACTATGAAAAAGCTTCGATATATTTTAGAGTTCATTTTAGTAAAGACACTTTTCACAATAATCAAAATCTTTCCCCACTCAGCTTTATTTGCTGTTTCCAGCACTATAGGACGAATGATTTTTCTATTACCGACGATAAGCAAACTCACAACAGCAAATGTCAAAACATGTTTCCCCGAGAAAAGCAGAAAAGAATCAAAAAGCATCGCACGCAAAAGCATGATAAACATTGTTCAGACATTCCTTGAATTCGTCTGGTTTTCGGGCAGCAAAAAGAGACTTAAAGCTCATTTTCAAAGCCCACTAAATATCGAAGAACTAGCAAAAGAAAAAACAAAAGACGGAAAGGGATTTATCTACGTTGTCCCTCACCTTGGGAACTGGGAATTAGCGGGGCTTATCTGTTCATATCTTTCAAAGACCCCATTCGCGGCTGTTGCCCGCACAATGAATAATCCCTACCTAAATAAACTCATTGTAGAAAACCGAACGACTGAAGGAACCAAGATAATCAATGCGAAAGGCGCTGTTAAAGGAATGATGAAAGCACTGGCCGACGGATACATTGTCGCAACACTAATTGATCAAAACACCCGCTGCAGAGACGGAGGCATCTGGACCGATATGTTCGGACTACCGGTACCCACGAGCCGTGCGCCAGCTATGTTCGCCAGAAAACGAGGATGCGAAATTGCCGTAGGCGGCTGCGTTCGCGAAGGTAAAAAATATGTAACATTTACAGAAGAACTTCCGAGGCCGGTATCAGAATACCGCTCAGACGAAGAGATCACGCAGGCTCTGATAACTGCCACTGAAAACGTAATAAGAAAATACCCGGAACAGTATATGTGGCTCTACAAAAGATTTCAGCATATACCTGAAACAACAAACACAGAAACAGCGGATAAATATCCTTATTACTCAGAAGTAGTCAAGCCACGCTTTTACAGCACCAAAGTTCCTAAAAGCGAAAACTTCTTCGAGTGACATATTAACGTCAAATAAAACCTGACATCAATCACTCAAAATAACTTGTATAAAAAAGCGATATGGTAATTACTGAACAGACAGTACTTTTGAGCACACAAATAAAGGACAAACAAAGATGACTGACGAGTACCAGAAAGAGTACATGGTATCTATTGGAAAAAGACCATGGGGCAAATATTACGTACTGGCAAATGAAGACGATCACAAAGTAAAGAGGATCGAAGTAAACCCCGGACAAAGACTAAGCCTACAGCGTCACAAAAAAAGAGATGAACACTGGTTCATCCACAATGGGCAGGCTACCGTCACGCTAAACGGCAAAGAATACACCCTAAAAGAAAAAGAATATATAGACATCCCTCGCGGAAGCACACACCGAATGGCAAACAACACAGATAAAGAACTCATATTTATAGAGATCCAGACTGGTGAATATTTTGGGGAAGATGACATAGAGCGTCTGGAAGACGACTATGCCAGAACAAACTTATAACCGACACTTTAAAAAACTTCACACATCTTTGAGAAAAGAAGAACTCACTGACAACATTAAAATCCTCAATCATTAAATTAACTTGGGGATTTTAATAGTCCTTTATATACCCAACCAGCCTTTCAATATTCTTAGCAAAAAAAATTAAAATTATTTAAATCAAGCGGGTTGATATAAACCGTTTTCGACGAATATCTCTATAAGTCTTTACAGAGCATGAATAACTGTCACAAAATAGGCGTTTCATCTATTTCATAGTTTCAAAAAAAACACAGAAGTTTCTATCAAGGGAGGAATCCTACTCGATTACTTTACTACAAGGCACTTAGAAATTTTTTCTTTTTTGGAACAAATCAAAAAGCGATTTGCATTTTGTATATTAGGCAATAAATTCGGTTGTTCATTTCTAATCTTAAAAGTAACAAACAGCTATTTATAATGTTTGAATTTGGGATTAAAAATTTATCTTTAATTTATTTTTTGTAATAACATTTGAAGTTATTGAAGAACTAAAAAAAAAAGGGGAGAAAAAGCATGGGTAAGATATCCAAACGCTTTCGCAAGTCGTTGCTCAGCGCAACAACAATGGCAACAATCGCAATGGGGATTGCTAGTGCAGATGCAGCAGTCTTAGGTAACCCGGTTGAATCGACTTGGGACATTTACCTGACAGGAGTTACTGGTTACACGCTGGTACTAGATGATGTAGTAGAGATTTTCGACGGAGCTACTCTAGTTGGAGATATGACATTTGACGGTACATTCGACACTACTCTTAATGATGTAATCACATCATGGTCTGTTCTTGACGACGATGGTACAGTAACCACTCTACCTGGGTATACTGCTGGTAACGCTCTTACTGTTGTAATCACAAAAGCGGCAGACGGA
>JAUVCU010000072.1 GCA_030590715.1 Lentisphaeria bacterium | reverse complement strand
GCCGTCTGGTTTGAAACCAATAGATAAAAACTGAACATCCTGGGTCGCTTTAATTAAATAGCCCTGGTTACATTCCCAGTCTCCAATGTTATTGGCCCAATTCGCTCCGATTTTCCTTAAGCTCTTCCCGTCACTATTTTTTACTAAGCTCACGTCACTTCCTATGCTTTGAAGTACCGCGACAAGATCGGGATTGAAAGGAGTATGATTTGTCGAAACTAAATTTGTTCCCTGTTTTAGTGATATTACTTGCGATGCATTTACCGCATTATCAATCTTCTCATAAGTGCCAATATCAACACCATTCCCATCAGATCTCGGGTTTCCATTCGCATCTTTTGAGTATATAAAGCCTTGATATAGTTTGCCTGAATTTATACCGGAGTGATTCAAATTCTCTGGTACGAAATTCTGCATGCTGTAGTCAACTCCTTTCCCATCTAGCAAATAGAAATTATTACCTAAATCCACTCTGTTGTCTGATGACGAAAATTCAATTTCATCGCTTATCAAAGAGCTTTCTAAAGTAAGTAGGCCATTACCTAAAATGTCGTTTGCCCCATTCACCGTAGCCTCGCCCTGGTCATTTATATAAATTTGGTTACCTGCGATAATAGAAGAATAAAGTTGTACGTCAGAACCTCCACGTAAGTAAAGCCCTGCAGCTGCATTCATATTTTTTACTTTATTTGAATAAATAGAGCTGTTGTAAATTTTGGCTGTTCCACTATAGACGCAAACGCCGCCACCAGTCGCAGTTGCTCCAGTAGAGCTACCGTCGACTTGTATTTCATTGTCATGGACAGAGGAATTAGCCAATATTAATACTCCTGTGCTGTGATAAATCCCCGCCCCCTTTTTCGCAGCATCCAGCGTACCACCATTTATCTCACAATTAATAATATTTAGATTTTCAACATTATAGATGTTACCACCATTTTCAGAGCTATATCCATTGTTTATATTTAATGATTTCAGCTCAACATTTAGTAATGCAGATTTCCCGTTTGTTATGCGGAATACAGAAGAGTTATGGCCTCCGTCAATTGTGATATCCTGAACAAAGCCACCGTTTATATCTCCATTGATTAGCATAGAACGGGAAACAACGAACTCACCAACCGTGACATCATCGATAAATCCATCTCCGGTCGTATCTCCCAGCAGGATTTTCCCGCCGGCTAAATCGCCCGAAAACGTAATTGTCACGTCCTCTCCGAGATCTGATTTATTTATGATTCCTATTGCTTCCCGAAGTGAAAGCTTATCTCCCGATTCACTACCTGTAGTAACAATTGCACCGACTGCGTCAAAGCTTTCATCACCATTGTATGGTTCGTCGGTTAAAGTGGTGACAACAATAGAATTAGCGGCAAGTAAGCTGTTAGAAAATAATACGACAGATAGAAATAGAAGTTTCGTTTTCATCTCACATCCTTTTTTTTAATAAAATTTCTTATGGTAATGACACAAGAACTATTGGAGAGAGAAGAAATTGATACTGCTAAAACTTCTATTTTTGTAGCAAGCTCCAACAGCACATGACATTCGATAAAAACTTATATCAAAGAGATTCCATCAAAACTAGAGACTTAATTACAAATGTGTAAAAAAATATCCATCCTTATTTAAAGCATAAAAAAAGCGCGCTAAACCAAAGTTTAGCACGCCTGAAAACTCAAATATTAAATCTTAGTACTCAAAAGTTCCGTACTGAGATTTGATTGTAACTTTGTTGCCTGTAATACTTTCTTCAAGGCGACCAACAATCTGTGCTGGAACATTGAAGCTTTCTGAGATCTCAATGATCTGCTGAGCAATTGATTCATCAACCATAAACTCAAGACGGTGTCCCATGTTGAATACAGCGTACATTTCCTGCCATGGAGTTTCAGAACAAGCCTGGATCTCACGGAAAAGTGGAGGTGTATCGAACATATTGTCTTTAATAAAGTGAAGGTTAGCACCGAACTTCGCACATTTAGTCTGAGCTCCACCAGAACAGTGAATCATTCCGCCGATCTTATCTTTACCAATTTGGTCGAAAACAGCTTTTACGATCGGAGCATATGTACGAGTTGGAGAAAGAACAGCTTTACCCATATCAACAGGCATATCGTCAACTTTGTCAGTCAGTTTGTATTTACCACTGTAAACAAGCTCGCGGGCAATTCCACCTTCGTATGACTCAGGATATTTGTCAGCATATTCTTTACAGAAAACGTCGTGACGAGCAGATGTAAGACCATTTGATCCCATTCCGCCGTTGTATTCAGTTTCGTATGTAGCTTGACCATCAGAAGCAAGACCAACGATAACTTGTCCAGGCTTCATGCGTGCTGCGTCGATAACGTCTTCGCGTTTCAGACGTGCACTTGCAGTTGTATCAACAATAACTGTACGAACAAGATCTCCAACATCGGCAGTTTCACCACCAGTGTTGATCATGCTGATTCCAAGATCGTTGTAGAACTTGATGATCTGCTCATTTCCGTTGATGATCTCGCTGATCACTTCACCGGGGATCTTGCTTCCATTACGACCGATTGTCGATGAAAGAAGGATATTATCAGTAATACCTACGCAAAGCATGTCATCAATATTCATTACGATTGAATCTTGAGCAATACCTTTCCACACTGATGTATCACCAGTTTCTTTCCAGTACATGTAGGCAAGTGATGATTTTGTTCCTGCTCCGTCTGCGTGAACGCAGTTGCAGTATTCGTCATCTCCACCAAGGAAGTCTGGAATAATTTTACAGAAAGCCTCTGGGTAAAGTCCTTTATCTACATTTTTGATTGCCGCGTGTACTTCTTTCTTTGAGTAAGAAACACCGCGTTGCTGATAACGTGATTGAGCTTCATTATCTGACATTTGAAATATTACCTCAAATTTTTTCTGGAGTGTTTACGCTGGGTACAACTTTTCCCGACGATACTCCTTTGTTATTAATTAGTTAGTTATTTGGCGCATACTATAACATATTTCTGAATACTCACAGATTAAATGGCCACTTTTTTGAGATTATTCATCAATGGAAATTGTATGTAAAGCATTTTCTACTTTTAAGACATAATCTTCAATCTCTTGATCGCTTAAGTTTTCAGGTACTTTTATGGTTTCTGCAAAGACGTAAGTCAGTGTACAGAAAGGCTTTGGGATCTGAAAGCCATCCCAGCTTTTAAGCTCCCAGTATTTTGAAGCGTTAATTGCAAATGGTTGGATCTCAACACCAGCTTTCCCCGCAATCTGAATAACTCCTTTTTTTATCTTATATTTTGGTCCTCTTGGACCATCTGGAGTTAATGTTACATTTTTTCCCGATTTTAATGCTTTGATTGCTGCGAACATCGCTCTCGCGGGATTTTTTGAGCTTGACCCTCTAACAGCATCAAGCCCGAGTATCTTTAAAACATCAGCAATATATTGACCATCTCGTGATGGGCTTATTATAGCAACGGTTTTCTTTATATATTCTTTTGAAAAGGGAGCGGTACAAAAAATAAGCCTGTTGTGCCAAATGTTAAGTAAAACCGTTTTGTTTGGATCATAAGTGCCAATCACTTTTTTCCGCATTGTTAGACGCATTAACCCAAGAATCCAAATCAACGGATAAAAGACCCAGGTCGGAAGTTTTTTTATATCTCTAAATTTTTTCATCATTGAAACTACTTTTAGGTTAAAGTTTTTTTATTCGGCACGAAACTCAAAGGCCAGTAAAGTATCACGAAAGTTTATTAATTCTAAATAAAAGAATTAAACCTCTGTCCTAGAACTGCTGGAGGGATTTAGAAGAAAAGATTGCTTAGTTGTATAGTTCACCTATTTTAGGCGTAGAGTATAAATTTTATATCATGTGTTCGACATAAGAATGTTCAACATAAATTCTTATTAATTTAAACTCATTATTCCATCAAATTTATTAATCTCAATTATTTCACCGCGACTTTGCGGTATAATTGTAAAAAAGACTTAAGCTATCGCGTTCAACTTGTGGGGAGAATTCTATATGTCAAAATTTGAAATTTATAAAGTCGATGCGACAGAACGGCTGGATGCAGCCAGTGTTAAAGACTTCAAAGAATCCGTAAAAAAAATTATTGAGAATGAAAACTCAATCGTATTAGTAGACTTCTGCACCACAAAGTTCATAGACAGTGCAGGTCTCGGAGCTTTAGTGAGTGTATTAAAGTCTGCGGCCCAGCAGGAATGCGTAAAAATTGCTTTAATCTCTCTTTCTCCTCAAATAAACCAGATATTCGAATTAACAAAACTTTGCCGTCTATTCGACATTTTCGCCAATGAAGAAGAAGCAAAGCAAACTCTTTTGACAGAATAAGAACAATGATACTTCCTGGAGAAGAAAGACGTTTTTGTATTTCGAGCTCTTTTGAAGAGGTCAGAAAACTTGCTGGTTTCTGCAGAAGAGCCTGCGCCAGTTTACTCTCTGAAATGGATAGTTCTGCGGTTGAACTGGCAATTGTTGAAGCTGCCACAAACATTGTAGAGCACGGCTACGAAAACCTATCAGGTATGCTGCTTGAACTGTGCATAAAACATCTCGGTAATGCTCTCGAATTTTCTCTAATACATCAGGGAGATATATTTCGTCCAGACTCTTTCGAAAGCCCCGACCGCGATGATCACGATATCAATGAAGTCCCGGAATCAGGGCGTGGATACTTTCTGATCAAAGCGATAATGGATCATATTCACATTGAAAAGCGTGATGAATTAAACGTTTTCAGGTTAATCAAAAATATCTCGGGGAAACCAATTTACAGTAAGTCCCCTACCCCTTTACTTTCTCAAAAAGCAGATTATTCAAAGCTGGTTCACGAGGAAATGGAAGTGGCGGAAGAGCTCCACCGGAAACTCATGCCGGATAAACTACCCAAATTTGAAGACCTCAAAATTTTTGCTAAATCCGAGGCGGCCCGATTAGTGGGAGGAGATTATCTGACTTTCCACAAACTTGACGACAACACCCTATACTTCATGATTTGTGATGCTATGGGCAAGGGAATGTCTGCTGCTTTTTTCTCCGTAATAGCTCATACGACATTCCGGGGAATTCTGCAGTTAATGCCCGAAATATCGCCAGGAGAACTACTTACCAAAGCCAATCAGATTATGTCCGAAGATTTCGACATGTTTGAGATGTTTATGACGGCTCTTGTCGGGAAAATTGATACTTCAGACGATTCTCTTTCGTATGCCAGTGCAGGACATTGTCAGCCGATACTCTTCTCCGAAGGGACAGGATTCCTCCTCGATACGGGAGATTTCATGTTTGGAGTCAACTACAAGCTGAACTATAAAACGTTCAATGTCACCTTTAAGCCCGGGGATAAACTGGTAGCATACACAGATGGGATAACCGATATAACTGATTCGCGTGGTGAAATAATTGGTGTTGAACCATTGCTCTATGCTTGCACAACAGAATTTAAAACCAATAATATTTCAGATGCTTTGAGTAAAATTTTTAAAGAAGTCAAGGAATTTTCCGGTGGCAAACTGCAGGATGATATCTCTGTCATCGGAATTGAGCGCCTGTAAAACAATAAATGTCTGAAATCATCTCCTATCTTAAAACCTCATCACTACATGTCCTGATTCAGGTTTCGACTGTATTCATTTCGGCATTAACGCTCTTTACTCTGGTAAACTTCACATCCAAAGCTGTCGAAAACAAAACGATCTCTATTCTAGGTAAACGTACCTATATATTTATTTTCGGGTGGCTCGGCACAGCTTCTCATGAACTTGGTCACCTCATCTTCTGTCTATTATTTCGTCACAAAGTTAAAGAAGTAAAGCTATTTTCCCTAAACTCAAAAAACGAACAAATGGGTTTTGTCACTCATAGCTTTGACAAAAACTCTCTTTTTCAGCGTACAGGCAATCTTTTTATCGGTATAGGTCCGATTCTGCTGGGGTCAACAATAATAATTATTCTGTCACACTTTCTCGTGAATATACCATTCTCATTTTTTGAAGAATGTATTGATAAGTTCAACCGGTGTATAACGAGTTCATTTTCCAGCCAGTCTGTTGAAGACATGAAGAATGTTATTATTAACTCATGTAAGCTCATTAAACACACAACTCCTTTGTGGAAACTTTCTCTCTTCATCTATCTGTCACTATGCATAGGCAGTTCAATGAACCTAAGCAGATCAGACTTGAAAGGAATCTTTCCTGGCATAATCTTTTTGCTAACGACATTCACAATCATTTGTTTTTGCATAAACTACTTTTATAAAGGCTATGAGCTCTATTCGGCCCCTCCCTATGGGTGGTTCTCTGCGTTTATAGCCGTTCTCATATTCACCACTCTCATTAATATAATGACACACCTTTTTGTCTCTTTGACGGCGTTGGTAAAAAAGGCCTTAACTAAATTATTTCACTAAACCTGCGATGTGAAGTACTCCAGAATAAAACAAATTCTCCTGAAAAATTCAAACCAGCTCTAAGCTTTCCCATGTACACACGAATAACTTCGCAACATAGAAACTAGATAAAGTAATACCAGTATGTCTGCAAATTTGACTGGTACAGGTAAATCTATTATCGCGAAACAAAAATGACAAATATGCTGTTTATATTTTGACTTTATGAAATTACTTTTAAGAAGGCGTCTATTTACCCGAAGCAAAAGATTGCCCCGACTATGGCGCAAAAACATTCATAGAATACAGTCGCTGCGGCTTCCAGGACTCCGAACAAGAAAGACTGCCGGTTTTTTATGAAAACGGAGATCAAAATGGGGAATACTAAGATCATGATTCGGTCCATCAAAGGAAGAAATCTGGAAGCAAATATTTCAGAAAATAGGTGGTTATTATGCAACTTCTGCACTTTGTGCCATAACCTCTATGCCTCCTTGACTATTTTCAGGGTTTGGAGATCGAATATTTTAAGACGAAAATACTCTTCATCATGAAACCCATATGCCTGACGTATTAGCCACCTGATTTTATTATTTCAACAGACAGGCATACGGCTATAGAGATATCGAATATTTTAAGCTAAAAATATTCGATCTTCCTACGCTTAAATGTGTCAAATCACTTTGATTTTACAGATTTAAGTGATGAAGCACTTTTTGAGAGAAAGTTAATTCGATGCAAGCATCGGGGAATTAAACCCACTCCCGATTAAAATAGGGAGAGTTGCAATGGGTATTGGGAAAAAGATCATGTTGGGCTTTGCGGGAGTATTACTACTTCTGACAATTATTGCCGTCTGGTCTATTCTCGGGGTTGGCGTAATTGTAGATAATGCCCAAGAAGTTATCGGCGGGAACCAACTGCGCGGCGAAGTAGCTCAGAAAGAAGTAG
>JAUVCU010000099.1 GCA_030590715.1 Lentisphaeria bacterium | reverse complement strand
TGACTCTTTCAATAACTTTACTTTTCAAGTGAATGATACACAAGAAAACCTAGTAGGCTTTGAAAAAAACGGTCACGACAAAACATATAAGGAACTTGTTAAACAGCTAAAAGAGCTGTTAACAAGCAAAGAAAAGGTCATGGGTGACCGTCACCATTTTAAACTCAAAACATGATCAAAAAAGATAACTTTTTAAAACGTAAAATCAAATTTGGAGTGCTGTGCTCTGCACAGCTTTTCGATGCTAAAGCTTTTGATCTTGCTGATGATAAACGCAGGCGACTGTCACCATTTTTTCTTATTGGCTGATCGGCCGCGAGGTTGTGGAAGAGATTCAGGGGGGCGAACAGCGTGCTGAGTACGGAAAGCAGGTCATTAAAACCTTATCGAAGCAACTAAATGACCGATATAAGAAAGGGTTTTCATTAACAAATCTGAAAACAATGAGATTATTCTATCTACCTTTTAATCAACTAGATAAAAAAGGTCACACAGTGTGTGGCCAATTGAGTTGGAGTCATTTCAAGCATTTGATTAGGGTAGAAAATGGAGAGATCGCAGGGAAGCTCCCTGATCGAACTATCAGCAACAACATTGACCTAATGATGGGTGATGATTTATTGCTGTTCCACAAGACCGGTTATGCCCTGTTCCTCCACATGATTTTGTCTGCTATATGAACTTGATTACATAAAAGCAGTTGAATCACCTACGACCTCAACGCGTGCATGACGAAACGGAGTAGAAGCAAAAAAAAGAGAGTTCTTCCAATACTAAGTATCGAAAGAACTCTCAGCCCTCCCCCTTTCTGATGGTCATCAAAAGACGACCATCAAAATCCTAGAATCAACTAGAACAACTTATAACGAGCTTCTTACCCCAATCGGGAGAATCTACAGCGTACTCTTCAAATTCTAGCTCTTCATCAAATGGTTTTCTGAATAATTCATGAAGCCTTTCAACTTCTGAGAAGTCACCAGTCTCCGCTTTTTCGATGGCATTCTGAAGCATATAATTTCTCAAAATGTATTTGGGATTGACCGACTTCATTTTCTCATGACGCTCTTCTGTTGCCAGATCTTCCAGCTTCAAAAAACCGTCATATAACTCGACCCACTCACAGCGTGCTTTTTCGTCTTTAAGAAAACCCGCAAGACAGTCTCCATTTCCGTCAAAACGACTAAGGGCTCGAAAGAAGTTTGTGAAATCAGCCCTATTACGTTCAAGGGTTTTCAACGTTGAGAATATAAAATCAACAATCTCATCGGTGATATTCAACAGACCGAATTTAGCAGCCATTCCCTCAATGTAACTTCCGTTGAAAAACGTAGGATATTCTCCCAAGATACTCTGAATGCTTTCTTCTGTTATAACACTGCTTAAAGCTGTGCCAAGACACTGGAGATTCCACATACCGATCTGCGGCTGTTTGGCGTACGCATACCGTCCGAATGAATCGGAATGATTAGGGATATACATTGATTCGTAATTATCCATAAAACCATAAGGACCATAATCGATAGTATCGCCGACAATGGACATATTATCTGTATTCATAACACCGTGCGTGTAGCCGACACACTGCCATTTCGCAATCAGGTCAGCAGTCCTCTTGACGACAGTGTAAAAGAACAAATCATACTTGCTCTCTTCATCTTTGATCTCTGGAAAGTTTCTCTCGATCGTATAATCAAGAAGCGTCTGAAGTTCATCATGCCTGCCGTTGTGATGAAAATACTCAAAATGCCCGAATCTTGTATGAGATTTCGAGACCCGTCCCATTATGGCTCCTGTCTCAGTAGTTTCACGGTAAACCGCGTGATCTGATCCAACAATAGATAGAGCCCGTGTAGTTGGAATACCGAGATGAAACATAGCTTCTGATCCAAGATACTCTCGTATCACGGAACGAAGCACCGCCCTTCCGTCCCCCATCCGCGAGTATGGGGTCAACCCGGCTCCTTTCAACTGCAGATCTACAACAGAATCATTTCCTGTAACAACCTCGCCAAGCAGCAAGGCCCGTCCGTCACCAAGCCGAGGGCTATATCCGCCGAACTGATGCCCTGAATATACCGATGCAAACGGTTTTGAAGTCGGAGCTATTTTATTGCCGGCAAGGAATTCTGCAAGATCATCATCGCTGACACTTCCCGCATCAATACCGATCTCTTTAAGCAACTCTTTATTCACCGCAACCATTTTAGGCCTTTCGAACCCTTCCGGATTCACAAAAGCCCCAAATTCTTCGCCCAGTTCAGAATAACCATTTATAAAGTTCAACATAAGAGTTTATAATCTGCACAACTGAACTGAAGGATCAACCTGTTCAGCCCACTGGCAAATCCCTCCGTCAAGATTTATCAAATTCTCAAAACCAGCCGACTGAAGAAAATCGATAACCATCAGACTTCTTACTCCATGCTGACAATACACAACAATCTCTTTATCATCCAATGATTTCAATTTATCAAGATTCTGTGGAATCGTATTCATAGGTATATGCTCAGAGCCATCGATATTCGAAATCTCTCGTTCCTGAACTTCCCTCACATCAAGAAAAACGTAACGGTCACTACCTGACTCTATCATTTTCTTGATTCGCGATGGCTCTTTACAATTTATTTTTGATCTGTCTATATTATTTGTCATTTTATGTAACCTGTATGTATTACTTTATTTATATTAAGCTTTGCACAATCTTTCTACAAATGCTACTAAAACAGCACAGTTCAAGTATTTCATTTTAAATATTACTAGATAGATAAATAACCCCAAAAAAGCAAAACCTACTAAAATTCCGTTTAAAGCTTTATAATAATCAAGTTGTATCTTTTTATTAATTAATCGATTAAATCTTTTAATTAGTTAATTAGCCTTCACTGAATAATAGCATTTGTCAGTGAAGCAATTTATTTTGAATCAGTTGATTCGGCATAGGAATCAGATTTACCTGTCGAATCAACATAATGATTTTGAACCAAGATCTGAAATGAATTTCGATATAGGTTCTATAAGCCCCTAAAATGTAACGCCAAAAAAAACACTTCTTCTTTGGTAAAAGAGTCTCCAAATTCATTATCATGAACACGAGTGCAATGACTGTTTTCGAAGAGTTCTGAAGTTTTGTCATTATTCGATCAAGTCCATATCGCCGTTTCCCGACTCCAAAGCGGCCTTCGACTGCACTTCTGACTCCTTCATCGGCTCGTTCCTGCTGTTTTTGCTCTTTGAGTTTGACTTCATCTTTCGTCGGTCTACCAGGTTTAGGGCCACTGAGCCGGATTGATTTTCCTTTGCAATATGTTCGATTCTTCTGATTGCGGTAGATCTGGTCTGCGTGCACTGATTCGGGGTAGCAGCCAAAGCATTTCTTGTACAATTCAATCTGACCTTGCAATTCGATTCCTTCATTATAGGCGTCAAAACTAGCTGTATCAACGAAGCTCCAGCCATCGACAAGACTGATTGAGACCTTGGCTCAGAATTCTGTTGCAGCACCAGCTTTACCGCGCACAATCGGCCTAACATGTGGTTGGTGAATACTCACAACACGGTCAATAACGGATCTCTTTTTCAACTCATACATCCCCTTTTGCTGCAGAAACAAAGTCTGTATAACAAGTAGGTCTCGATAGAGAGTTGTCCCGAGGCAATTGAGATCACAATGCTTGGTTAACGCATCAATAGACATAAGATTCCGCCCAACACAGTTAAGTTGTATTCGAATCGCGGAACGTATCTTTTTTGCTCCAGGCCTCTTTTGGCTTATGATTCCAAGAAAACTCTTGCGTCCCTTTTTTGCGGTACGCCTTTGGTTTGAGCTTATCTTGAGTATTCGTTCTGTTTTTCCAAAGAATATCGACCATCAATTCAGTCTTCTTCCGAACCTTGTTTAGAAGCCCCAGGTCCGGTTGGAAAATGAATATCAGAAGGAATACATGTCGCGTCGACAATGAGTTGACCTTTGTTTGGAGGCTCTATGTCATTATCGTAGTGATCCTTCTTTTTAGTCTTATTTTTCAAACCGTGCATCTTATGGATGAGGCTATCAATTTCTTTGATCTCTTCCATCTTTAGACGCTTGTGGAAATGAGTCATCATACTGCTATCAAATAGTGGTTCATCCTGATATTGCGTGAAGCCGACAAAGTACTGAAGATACTGGTTTTCTGTTATCTGTTATCTGGTCAACTGTTTCCTCATTGCTGAGGTCGAGCTTAAGTTGAATAATCAAAGCTCCCAATGCAACGCGAGCTGGCAGAGGTGTTGGGCCTTTATTGCTTTTGAAGTTCTTGGCATAAATATCATCGACAACTTCCCACGGTATGAGCGATGCAAGTTTCACCCAACGATTGTTAGGGTTGAGAGTGTTGTCGAAAAACAAAGGCAAATTGGTCATTTGTCGCTCTGCAGTACAATTCGTTGGCATTTCAGGCAAACCTTTTCATTTGATGAAGTCATTACGTTTGCCTAAAATATACTATCAGTTTTGATCAATTCATTGAATATAAAAGAGATGTGAATTATTCGGCAGGCTCTAGTTATATACGTAGTGCTGGCGATTCCTTTCGAAAGCTATATTCAACCGCTCATTGTTATGATCAGTATTCCGTTTGGTATTGTCGGGGCAGTCCTCGGCCATCTTCTAATGGGATATGGTCTTAGTATGCCTAGTATGTTCGGAATCGTCGCGCTGGCTGGAGTTGTAGTTAATGACTCGCTGGTTATGATCGATTTCGCCAATCGGGAGAGGAAGTTAAAGCTCAATGCCCATGACTCTATCCTGCAGGCCGGAGTACAACGCTTCAGACCCATCATTCTGACGACTTTGACGACATTTGGAGGCTTAGCTCCAATAATTTGGAAAACGTCTAGACAGGCTAAGTTTCTGATCCCGATGGCGATATCACTTGGGTTCGGAATTCTTTTCGCGACACTGATCACTCTGGTACTGGTGCCATGCCTGTACCTGATCGTGGAGGATATAAGAGCTGTGTTCTCAAAAAGCTGGGCCTGGCTATTTGATCATCCCTCCAAAATTGAAGCAATAGAAGAAGTATAAAAAATGCGCATGCAACTTAATTATAAATTGCATGCGCTTTTTTAGATCTGAATAGTTTTGCCAGGCAATAACCTACAAAACTATTTCAGTTTAAGAGCTTCACCTTCAAACTCGATTCCACCCCACCCGAATTTAATAAAGTTACGGATATTCTGGTGATCATCTGCTTCAGGGTGCTCAAGAACATCTTTGCGGTAATAAACACCGAAACAGCTCAGAGTCTGCTCAACAGACAAATCATTCAGTTTTGCAAATGCAAACAGTTTGCATGAACCCGAGTTCTGCCCGGCTTCGTTTACTGTTTCTCCATTCTTAAAGTACGTTGGGGTAAATTCATAATTCTCTTCGATGACAGCCATAGTGTTTGTAAACTCAACCTCAGCCGGTGTTGCATCAAGCTTCTCTAAAAATAATTCCAGTTTCATCAATAATTTCCTTCTTTACGATTTACGATTAACGATCTAAACAAGACTGAGGAAAAGAATATATAAAGCAAAACATTCAATGGCACTAAAATCATATTATTCTCTTTTAGAAAAAAGATATGAATAAATAATTAGCTGAAAGCTTGTTTTTCCTGCTAAAATTCTACAAAATTCATTAATTAAGGATACGCCTAGTAATTATGATAAATAACACGGAGCAAGTCGATTATGGATAACGACTCCGAAAGAAGAGAGAACGAAGAATTAGTAAAGGTTTCATCCAGCAATACGGGGATGTTTTACAACAGCTTGTTTCCAGCCAAAAACATCAGCGTGGATAAGGAATTGGTGATATCTAAAACAATTGATAACTGGTATAAAGCCATTGATGTAGATAAACTATTAAGAAGACTTAAAAATAAGATATTCATGCTTATTCTGCTCAGTATCATTATATCAGCCATAGTCTACTACAACGTATCAAAAATTTACACATTCCAGTCAAAATATACAGCATCGTCCATCATGCTTTATCAGAAAGCGAAAAGGCACGGCCAGGATTCGATGTCGATCCACACTGTTCGCGACATGATAACTATGAGGAAAAACTGCCAGGGGGTGAAAACGATATTAGAGCTGGACATGACTGTAGATGAGATACAGGATT
>JAUVCU010000143.1 GCA_030590715.1 Lentisphaeria bacterium | reverse complement strand
CTTTGTCTTCGGAAATAGAAGATCTACAGAAAAATACAAGTATAGGAAAGCAGCAGGGGTTGGATGAGATCCTTAAAGATGCTGGAGATGCAAATATTGAAATTGAGTCTGCTAAAGAGGAGGCGCAAGTTGACATCTCTGAAGCCCTTGAGGATGCGGAAGGTGTTCCGGTAATCAGAATTGTAAATATGATTTTGATGGAGGCTTTAAGAAGGAATGCCAGTGATATTCATATTGAACCATTTGATAAAAAACTTCAATTGAGGTACAGGGTCGATGGGGTTCTTTTTGAGGGGACAGCTCCTCCGAAGGCGCTCCAGGCGGCAATCTCTTCGCGGATAAAGGTTATGTCACAGTTGGATATTTCAGAACGACGCATACCTCAAGATGGTAAATTCAGGATAAAAGCTCAGGGAAGGGAAATCGACTTGCGGGTATCCACTTTACCTACCGTTCACGGCGAGAAAATTGTGATGAGGATACTTGATAAGGGTAATTTGAAGGCAGGATTGGACGACTTGGGGCTTGATCACGAGTCTTTTTCTAAGCTTAAGGCAGCTGTCAGTAGGCCGCATGGCCTGATTCTTGTTACCGGACCAACCGGTAGTGGTAAGACAACAACGCTGTATTCATGCCTGCAGGAGCTTGATAAGCCGGAAGTGAATATTGTCACTGTAGAAAACCCGGTGGAGTATCAGTGTGAAGGTATAAATCAGGTTGAAATCAATGAAAAAGCAGGCTTAACTTTTGGGGCATCTTTGAGGTCTATTCTAAGGCAGGACCCGGATATTGTTTTGGTCGGAGAGACTCGTGATGGAGAGACTGCGGATATTGCAGTGAAGGCCGCTTTGACTGGTCATTTAGTTATGACCACTCTTCATACAAACTCAGCCCCGGGAGCAATTGCCCGATTAGGAGATATGGGGATAGAGCCGTTCCTTTTGATCAGTTCCGTTGTTCTTGCTCAAGCACAAAGGCTTATAAGGACTATATGCCCTCACTGTAAAGAGTTGTTGGGCGAAGTGGACCGGAGTATGTGTCAGGAAAACAATATCCCAATGGAGCTGTTCAAGGGGAAGTCAATTTATTATGGTAAGGGATGCTCCCGGTGCGGAGGTAGTGGCTATAAAGGTCGTGCTTCAATTATGGAGATTCTTGTTATGACGCCAACTATAAGGGAGATGATATTGAAAGGTGCAAGTTCCGACAGGATTGCAAGTGTGGCTGTTGAAGAACAGGGGTTTAAGGATTTGAGGTTTAGTGGGTTTCAGCGAGTTCTTGAGGGCCTGACTACTATTGATGAGGTGTTGAGAGTGACAGCAGGTGATGAATAGCTTAACAGTATTCTTTTAATCGGGAGTGGGTTTAATTCCCCGATGCTTGCATCGAATTAACCTTCTCTCAAAAAGTAACTTAATACCTCGTGGGCTTGCCCCGAGGATTTTTATTAATTTTAAGACTGGTGGTGTGTTATGGATGCGGATGGAAAAGCAAATGTTGAGGATAAAAAGTTTAAGATAACAGGTTTAGGTAAAATAAAGTCAGCAGAATTGTGCCCGTTTACTCAAAAAGTTGCGGCAATGCTTGGTGCCGGTCTCCCGATACTCCAGTGTCTTGAAGCTTTGATTGATCAGACAGAGCATGAAAGTTTTAAAAAAGTTCTTGGTGTGATCCACAGTAATATTGAAGGTGGTGAGAATTTCAGTAAAGCGCTTCAGTTGTTTCCAGACATATTTAGCCAGTTGTATATAAGTATGATCGAAGCAGGTGAGATGAGTGGATCTTTGGCGGAGATCAAGGGCAGGCTTGCATGCTACTTGGAGGCTGCAGCTGATTTGAAAAGGAAGGTTAAATCCGCAATGATGTATCCGATTATCGTGATTATTATTGCCACTATAATTACCGGTATACTGGTAGTGTTTGTTGTGCCTGTTTTTGGTAAAATGTTTGACAGTTTTGGCGAAGCTCTGCCATTCCCAACACAGATCCTTTTGAATATTAGTAACTTTATTCGCGATCATTTTCTTGTTCTTGGTGGTGGTGCCGTGGCTTTTGTATACGGGTTCAAGAAAGTTATAAAATCGGAGTCAGGAAGTATGTTTATTGCTAAGCACAGTCTTCACGCACCACCGTTTGGTGTTTTGATTACAAAAATTGCCATGGCACGTGTTTGTCGCACATTTGCTTCGTTAATTCAAAGTGGTCTGCCTATTTTGAAAGCTATAGATATTGTGGGGCAGACTTCAGGGAATAAATTCGTGGCAAAAGGTATGAGTGTTGTTAAAGATGATATCAAGGCTGGGAGAACACTGACTGATTCAATGAGAAGTACCGAGTTGTTTCCCCCGATGCTTCTGCATATGTTGGGGACTGGTGAGAAAACAGGTAAAGTGGATGAGATGTTGGCAAAGGTTGCTGACTTTTATGAGAAAGAGGTTGAGTCTACTTTGGACGGACTCTCGAGTATGATTGAGCCGTTGCTTATGCTTTTAGTGGGGACTGTTATTGGTGGTATAGCAATTTGTATGTTCTTGCCGATATTCCAGATGGGAGCTGTTGTGGCTAAATAAAATATTGGAGCCGGAGAATCGACCGGCTCCAATTTTAATCAACTATCTGTATTGATTGATCGTGTTGCGCAGTGTTTCTGTCGCTTCTCTTGATTTTTGCGCAAAGTCTTCGCCGTTCCCTGCGTAGATGATTCCGCGTGAAGAGTTGATTACCAGTCCTGCTTTATCAGCTGTAAGACCAACTTTCAGTACAGCTTCAATATCTCCGCCTTGTGCTCCGATTCCTGGAACAAGAAATGGAATGTCAGGACAGATTTCTCTGATCTCTCCAAGTTCTGCCGGGTATGTCGCGCCAACTACAAGAAGGATGTTGTTGTTGTAGTTCCATTTCTCGTTCGCCATTTTAGCAACGTGCTTGTAGATAGCTTTGTCTTCTACGATAAGGTTTTGAATCTCATCTCCACTAGGGTTTGAAGTACGGCAAAGAGCGATCACTCCGCGTTCAGCATAGTCAAGGAAAGGTTTAAGTGTATCTGTTCCCATGTAAGGGTTTACCGTTACAGAATCTGCATTGTAGCGATCAAATGCCTCTTTTGCGTACATATCAGCCGTAGAACCAATGTCACCGCGCTTTGAATCGAAAATCACAGGGATTTCAGGATAATTTGCGTGGATATAGTCAATTGTCATTTTAAGTTCTTTTTCCGCGTCTTGCCCGGCGTAGTAAGCAACTTGAGGTTTGTAGCTGCAGACCAGGTCGTGTGTTGCATCAATGATTTGTTTGTTGAATTCAAAGATTGGAAATTCTTTATCTTTAACGCATTCTGGTAGTTTTGAAAGATCCGGGTCAAGTCCAACGCAAACCAGCGAATTGTTCTTTTCCCACGCTTTTTTTAGTTTCTCGATAAACATAGTAATTTTGTTCCATTTTATATATCTGAGTTTTATGTAAAATCCGACATAATATAAGAAAAAAAAAGAATATATCCACCTGTTGTAGTGACGAGTGGCAGATGATTGATAGCATAAGCTCAAAAAAGGTGATATTTAATATTTTTTTAGAGGTATGATGACTTGTAAAATCCTAAAAAACAATAAATTTCATTAGGTTAATAAAAATACTAAAGGAGTTTCTCTATGAATAATGAATATGTCGCACGAGCGAAGGCTGTAATTGAAGATCCTAAGGAACTTATTACTGTTGCAATGAAGCGTGCTAATCAGCTTGCACATGGTGCGAAACCAATGATTAGAACGAACCACGATAAGCATCTTGATATTGCTCTTCTGGAAATTGCAGAAGGACTTTTAGGGATCAATCGAGAAGGAGAAGAGGAAACAGATTCTCTAGTAGATGAGCTTAGCTCAGTTCTTGATGACATCTCAATTGACTAATAGTTCACGTTAGAGAACGCTAGTTTTATGGAGTTGGGTCCTATTTGAATCCAGCTCCTTTATTTTATAGAAATGATAAACAAATAAAGAAGAAATAGAATAATGACTGATAAATCACCAAAAGTTGCCGTTCTTATGGGAAGTGCGAACGACCTTCCCCATCTTAAAAGCGCATTCACAATTTTTAACGACTTTAATATTGAGTTCACAGCACGCGTAATGTCTGCACACCGAACTCCTGAAGAAGCTCTGGCATTTGCTTCATCAGCAGAAGACAATGGAATTCAGGTAATCATCTGTGCAGCAGGAATGGCTGCTCACCTTGCCGGTGTAGTTGCAGCACACACAACACTTCCAGTTATTGGTATTCCAATGGCTTGCCCTCCTTTTGAAGGTATTGACGCTCTTTACTCTACAGTTCAAATGCCTCCAGGTATTCCGGTTGCATCTGTAACCGTTGGAAAAGCTGGAGCAAAGAATGCAGCTCTTTACGCTGCTTCAATTCTTGGTCTTAGTGATTCTGCTGTAAAAGCAAAACTTAACGAGTTCCGTGTTCAGCAAACGGCTACTGTTAAGCAAGCAGATGCAGAACTTCAAGAAGCCCTTGCTTCTGGAAAACTGTAATAGGTGACTAGTATGAATAAGCTGAAACGAATTGCTGTGTTCGGCTTATTCACTTTTTGCGGGAGTACTTTCGCCAGTAAAGATGCTCCTGCTACTTCTGTGCAACCAGCACAAAGCCTCATTCGCGAATTGAATGAACTCGTATCGAAAGTAGAAGTCGATACTCCTCATCTTTTAGATAATTTTACGGAAAAAGACAAACAGGCTGTTTTGCAGAAATTTCTTGATTCTCTGGACGGTGGTTTGGAGCTTTCAGATCAAACAAGTGATACACAGGATCAGATTGAGAAGCATGTTTATAAATCGCTAGTGCTCCCTGGAAAAAAACTTTTGTATTCAAGGATCGATTCTTTATCAAAATCATCAGTTTCCATGTTTGTTGAAGACCTTGAAAGAGGAACAAAAAACAATGGTTTCATTTTGGATTTGAGAAGGTGCTCCGGATACAGCATAGATGATACTGTGAATTTATATGAAGCGTTTAAAGCACATAAAGTAAAGAGCACAGCTCCGGTTACGATTCTTGTTGGTGAGAAAACTAAAGGGAGTTCTGAATTGCTTGCCAGAATGTTTGATACAGAAAAGCTTGGATTGACACTCGGCTCAGAGACCGCGGGATTTCCTTTGCTATCGAAAACGGTGAGCCTTGAATCCGGGAATAATCTTAACCTTCCCATCCTTAATGAATATATAAGGCTCTCAGAGATAAAGCCTTTCTCTCCAAAAAT
>JAUVCU010000044.1 GCA_030590715.1 Lentisphaeria bacterium | reverse complement strand
GGAATACTATATATGGTATTACTCGTTTAATATTGATTAAAAATAGAAGAGGTAAGTTATGGCTAAATATGTATGTACTGTTTGCGGATATGTTCACGAAGGTGATTCAGCTCCAGAGAAATGTCCACAATGTGGTGTTGGTGCAGATAAATTCGTTCTTCAGGCTGAAGGTGCTGACATGGCGTGGGCTGATGAACACGTGATCGGTGTTGCTAAAGGTCTTGATGCTGATATTATCGAAGGTCTTCGCGCAAACTTTACTGGTGAGTGCTGTGAAGTTGGAATGTACCTTGCAATGAGCCGTCAAGCAGACCGTGAAGGAAAGCCTGAAATTGCAGAAGCATACAAACGCATTGCTTTCGAAGAAGCAGAGCACGCGGCTAAATTTGCAGAGCTTCTTGGTGAAGTTCTTGTGGCTGATACAAAAGCTAACCTTACTGCTCGCGTAGATGCAGAGCACGGTGCTTGTCAAGGCAAGAAAGATCTTGCGACACGTGCGAAAGAGCTTGGATACGACGCTATCCACGACACTGTTCACGAAATGTGCAAAGACGAAGCTCGTCACGGAATGGCATTCAAAGGACTTCTTGAACGTTATTTCTAATTTGAAATCGTTGTAAGTTTTTCCAAAAAGCAGGCTGAATCATTTTAGCCTGCTTTTTTTGTACCCGGATCGGTGATGCTGAAAAGGTTACAATTGATCAAGGGTTATAAACATCGGGGAATTTTTATTTTCTGAAAAATGAAATCGTGTTTGTTGCGTGAAATCATTAATGTCTATCCCGAGAAAAGTGCCCTCAGAGAGGTTCATTTTTGCCAGTCCCAATTCTGCGAGATTTATTGCCGCTTGCAGATTACTAGTGTTTTGTTTTATCAGCGCGGCTGCAATCTGAATGATTCCCTGTAGAAATTTTGCCGTTGTATTCTGTTTGCCGGCTTTGATCCATAGATATTCCAAAACTTCGTGAGCCTCCCACCAATATCCGCAGTTAAACAGATCTATGGCATATTTGTATCTGATGATACCCGGCCAGCTATCGTTAGACAAGTCCGTTTCTTCATCCGGTAAGGCGGGAATATGTGGTTCACCTTTTCTATCACTAGGATGTCGTCCGACGCCGGGAATATACCGGTACGCTGGCAATTCTATTTCTGTATATCTTTTGTGGTTCGAGGAATCTCTCATAGTAATGTTTTATTTAATGTGTCTTCGTTAGATTTGTTATTGCAAAATTGACTCCAGAAAAAATATCATAGAGATCCTTACAAGCAGACAAGTGAATTGTCTGAGCCCAAGCTTTAACTTGCGAAATTGAACAAGCTGAAGCTTGAACTCAAACAACTCCTGATTCAAGGATTGAATAATCCTGCTAGCTTACAAATAGCTTTAACAATTAAATTTGAAATGTACTTAGCCGGGCAATAGTATTTATTATTACCAACAAAAAAGGCGACCGGATAATGGTCGCCTTGAATAAAGATGAGCTCTATTTAGTTTTTGTGGCGCATAATTTCGCCATTAACCAGATAGATAACATCTTCAGCAATATTTGTCGAATAATCAGCAATACGCTCAAGATTTCGAGCAACGCCAAGAAGTGAGATATACACCTCTGCATTTGCGGGATCCTTCATGATCATTGCTTTAAGGATCTCTTTAAGCTCATCTTCCAGATCGTCAACCTCATCATCGGCCTGACAAACTTGAAGTGCTTCCGAAGAATTCTTGTTGATAAGAGACTCGATACTGTTTCTCAGCATCTCTTTTGTCTTTTCTTCAATTTTTGTAAAGTCGACAGGGATTTCTGTTACACCATGCGTACTCAGTTTGATCGCGTTTTTAGCAATTTTTTTAGCAAGGTCCCCAATACGCTCAAGGTCGTTGTTCAATTTTAAGCAGGCAACAACATAGCGAAGGTCTTTCGCTACCGGCTGGTAGAGTGCCAGAATCTTCAGGCATTCTTCTTCAATATCAATTTCACGCTCATCAACGGTATGGTCACGCTTAATTACTATTTTAGCTTTTTCAACATCGACCGCTTCAACAGCATCTACGGCCATACATACGTTTTCTTCAACATACGTACAAAGGTCGAGGATCATTTGTTTCAGGCGTCCGATCTCTTTCTCTAAATGTGCAGACATTATAAACTCCAAGTATTAAATTAAATTCAGTTGTAGTGAAAAAATCACCCGAAACGACCTGTGATGTAATCTTCAGTCTGCTTCTCTTTCGGATTCGTAAACATCTCATTGGTTTTACCGTACTCCACAATTTTCCCTTTATAGAAGAATGCCGTGTAGTCAGAAACCCTTGCCGCCTGCTGCATATTATGCGTCACGATAACAATAGTAAACTTCTCTTTTAGTTCTTCAATCAGGTTTTCAATCTTCAATGTTCCAACCGGATCAATCGCCGATGTAGGCTCATCCATAAGCAGGATTTCCGGCTCGATAGCAATTGCTCGGGCAATACAGAGACGCTGCTGTTGTCCGCCGGAAAGCGCAGTTCCCGGTTTGTTCAGTTTGTCTTTTACTTCATCCCAAAGAGCGGCGCTTCTCAATGCTTTCTCTACACGCTCTTCTATTTCAGATTTCGAGTAGTTGTAGTGAAGTTTTATCCCGTACGCAACATTGTCAAAAACAGACATTGGAAACGGAGTCGGCTTCTGGAAGATCATTCCTACTTTTCTTCTCAGCTCAAGCTTATCAACGTTCGGAGAAAGAAGGTTCTGTCCATCAAGAATAATCTCTCCGGTAACCTTCTGTTCTCGGTATAGTTCAAAAATACGGTTGTAGGCTCTCAGGTGTGTTGATTTTCCACATCCTGAAGGACCGATTACCGCCGTTACTTTTTTCTCGTAAATATCGATGTTATTATCGAATAGGGCCTGATGTTCCCCGTAGAAAAAGTTAAGGTTCTTAACCGAAATTTTCACTTTTTCTTGTGTTGAAGTATTATCCATAATTGCCTTGTCTCCTAAAACGGCTGAATTATTCACAATTTCTAAATTTTTCATTACTTCTTTTCCTTGAAGAGCGTTCTGACCGTCAGATTCAGTAGAAGAATTCCAACGGTAATAATAAGTGCCGCACCCCACGCTCTGCTCTGCATTACTGCAAATGGCGAGTTTGTTGCGTATTCCGTGATAGTAACCGTCATGTTCGCAGTCGGTTGGGTGAAGAACGATGTACCAGTCGGCCAGCTGTCACTCCACAATGCAGTGAATAGCAGCGGAGCTGTTTCTCCACTTACACGAGCGACCGAAAGAAGAATCCCTGTCATTAGTCCGCTTTTTGCCGATCGGAAGAGAATTGATACTGTCGCTCTCCAGCGGGGCATTCCCAAAGCAAGAGATGCTTCGCGAAGCGCGTTCGGAACCATTGACAGCATATCTTCGGTGGTTCTTGCAACTACCGGGAACATAATGATCGCAAGGGCTATAGAACCCGCGAATCCCGAGAAATGACGTGTTGTAACAACCACGATAGAGTAAACGAACAGACCGACGATGATAGATGGAAGTCCCATCATAACATTAGCCGAAAACCTGATGCAGTCACCGAATTTAGAGCTTCGTCCGAATTCTGAAAGGTATACTCCAGCCAGTAGTCCCAGAGGAACTCCGATCAAAGAGGCTACACCTGTAATGTAAACGGTTCCTAGCATCGCGTTGGCGATACCACCTTCCGGAATTCCGTATGGTTTCGTCGGATTGGTAATGAATTCCAGCTTCAGAGTGCTTCCACCCATTTGGATCACCGTGTAGAGAATCCAGGTAAGGAATGCGATTCCGAACAGTGTCGCCAGAAGTGACATAGACTTTATTATATTATTTGTGAATCTACGTTTAGTTAGCGTGCTCATTATAGTCCGCCTCCTGTGCTCTTACGTACTTTGTTCAGCCATGCCTGGGCAATTATCTGAACAATGAAACTCATGACAAGAAGAATTAGACCAAGTTCGAAAAGAACGCTCTGGAAGATTCCGTCCGCTTCGGCAAAGTTGTTTGCCAGTGTCGCCGAAATCGTTGTTCCTGATGCGAATAACGATGATGAAATTTTTGATGAGTTACCGATAACAAAGAGAATTGCCATTGTTTCACCGATAGCTCTTCCAAGTCCAAGGAAGACAGCTCCAAGAAAGCCCTGCATTCCGTATTTTAGTGTTACGTCTTTCGTTACTTCCCACGTTGTCGCACCCGTTCCGTATGCAGATTCTTTAACAACTGCAGGAACCATTTTGAATACGTCACGCATAATCGCACTCATGAACGGAAGGATCATAAGAGCCAAAATAATTCCGCCGGTAAGATATCCGATACCCATTTGATTACCGTCAAATATCGGAAGGCTTCCAATAAGAGGGATCTTCACCAGGGCAGGCTGAACGTATTCCTGCATGAAAGGGACAAATACAAACAGTCCCCACATTCCGAAAATGATACTCGGAACAGCGGCAAGCAGGTCAAGAGCCTGACTCATGATCTTTCCGACAAGCGGATGAGCAAGTTCGACGAGGAACATTGAGATAACAAAAGAAAGCGGAACTGCAATTGCCATAGATACGAGAGTCGTTATAGCCGTTCCGTAAATACTCGGAGCCGCTCCGTATAGTTCTTTTACCGGATTCCAGTCGGTCGAAGTAATGAAACCTAGACCGTAGCGCTGGATAGCAGGGATTGAGTGCCAGATAAGCTGGACAAAAAATCCAGCCATCAGCACAATTATCAGACTGCTTGATAGTAGTGTCACCCACTTGAAAATACGGTCGCCCGTATTTTGCTTTGGAATAACAGCATTATCGCTGATTGTTATTGAACTGTCCATTGATTTATTGAACTCCTGAAAGACGTAAGTGTCTTCTAATTATTTGTTTAGACCAGTAATTTCTTTTGACCACTTCTGCTTAACTTTAGCAACTACGTTTTCTGGAATCGCGATGTAGTTCATTTCCTGAGCTGTCGGAGCTCCGTTTTTGTAGCTCCAAGTGAAGTAGTCAAGCATTCCCTGAGCTAGCTCAGCGTTTTCCTGTTTTTTGTACATTAGGATGTATGTAACACCAGTGATCGGCCATGTGTTTTCTCCCGCCTGATCCGTAAGAACCATGTAGAAACCTGGAGCGTTATCCCAGTCCGCATTTGCTCCTGCAGCAGAGAATGTTTTTTGTGAAGGTGCAACAATGTTACCATCTTTGTTAACCAGTGATGTGAAGCTCATGTTAGCTTCTGTCGCATATGTGTACTCAACATAACCGATTGATCCTGAAATCTTAAGAACGTTGTTTGCAACACCAGGGTTCTTCTGACCTCCAACACCAACAGGCCATTCAACAGCTTTTCCTGTTCCCGGTCCATTTGACCAGTTTTCTGAAACTTTTGTCAGGTAGTTTGTGAAGATCCATGTCGTTCCTGATCCGTCAGAACGGTGAACAACGGTGATCGGCAGGTTTGGAAGATTAACTGTAGGGTTTGTCTTTTTGATTGCTTCGTCGTTCCAGTTTGTTACTTTCCCAAGAAAAATATCACCAAGAACAGAACCGCTTAGTGAAAGTTCACCCGGCTTAACTCCAGGGATGTTTACAACCGGCACAACTCCACCCATAAGCATTGGGAACTGAATAAGACCTTTTTCATCAAGTTCTGCTTTTTTTAGAGGTTTGTCAGATGCTCCGAAATCAACTGTTTTTGCCGATATTTGGCGGATTCCCGCTCCAGATCCAACAGATTGGTAGTTAATAGTAACTCCAGTCTGTTTTTTGTAGCTGTAAAGCCATTTACGGTAAACTGGTGCCGGGAAAGATGCTCCAGCTCCGTTGATTGTAAGATCAGATGTTTTACCGTCTTGTGCTTTCTCTCCACATCCGCTTAGAATTCCCGCAAGAGCGAATGCTCCAACAGCCAACAAGTTTTTTGAAAACTTTTTCATTTCATATTTCCTTAAATTATCGTTTTAATTTTTATTTACTTTATGTTACTGATACCAAAATAATCTCGAACTGTTAGCGCTTTGTTATGGAAATATTAGATTTGCGTTAGGATGCTGAAAAACGTTGTCTTGAGGTGGTTTGATCTCTTTTTACTCATCTTCCGACACAAGGTCGGAGGGGTACTTTAACGGTAACAGCAGGAGTTTTTCGACGAACAAAATTAAAATCGAACTTTCATTGACAAAGCCGGAATGGGCGAGTAATTGTTAGTTAATCATTAAATAGAATGAAAAGAAGAATAAAAAAAATGACAAATCAGAACGTTACAACGACAACACAAATGACAGTGACATCTACGACGATGTTTACTGCGCTTCGTCATGCTCTTGTATCGTGCTCTTATTCGTATCGCCATATGAATAGTCCGGAAGGGGATTTGTTGTAAAGATATATACATTTACACAGTTCAAAAAGCCTTTCGGATAACCCGAAAGGCTTTTTTTTTGCACTAAAAACAGGTTGATCACCATTATTTGATCAAGGAGAACTAAAATGGAAATTAAAATATACAACACGAATAATTTTAGAGATAGAGAAGCCCCCATGGAGCGAGTTGGTGTTTGCATCTCAGATAAAGCTTTGGATGAAAGTACCATGAAGAATGTTGCGTTGAGAAGCGGAGTTGAAGAAATTGCTTTCGTCAATCCTTTAGGCTTATGGTACAGTGTTCGCTGGTTTGCTCCCAATGTTGAAATTGAGATAAGTGAACGTGCGGCAATAGCTGCAGCACAATTCATTTTCCGCACAATTGGTCACGGTAACGGAATTGTTCGCTTTAGCTCTAAAAGTGGTGAAGTTATTGTTAAAAAGCTTTCTGATGGATACGAAGTGATGTTCGCAGGTCGTCCGTACAAGCGTGCGAAAATAGTTCCGGAATTGGTTCAAACATATAGCCTTGAAGCTGGAGAATGTCCGGTAAAGGATAGACTTATCGCTTAATCTTGGGAGCTTTATGCACAATAGCAATTGTACCACTTCATATTCAGTAAGATCATTAGCCGTTAATTATTACATTGTGCTCTCTGCTTTATTTTTGAATTATATTCGTTAAACGAACCATTCACTTTTTTTGCAGAGAGTAATCTTATCGTTTCCGTGTCACCCAATCATTTCATGATTACCAAATCTCACTTCATTTTGTATAAAATAGAATAGTATTGATTATCAAATGTCGCTATTCTAAAAAGATGTGTCTTTTATTTACCTTTAAGGTGTAAGAAGATACGGCGTTTTGTGTAGTACATCTGGAATATAATATTCAACTAAAATATAGAGGTGAAAAATGCTCGATTTCTGCCGCCCTTCATTCAGTGTTCTGAATAAATATATATTATTTACTGTATTCAGTTTACATTTCATCCCCTTGCTGCAGGCCAATCCGGCTAATCCTCTGTATACAATCTTTCGTGAAATCATTCCTCAAACAAGACTTGATAAAATTGTTGAAGTCGATTTGAGTTCCCGCGGAATTACTCCCGCGAATCTTTGTTCTGATGAAGTTTTTGTGCGAAGAATATATCTCGATATGACTGGTACTCTTCCACTCCCTAAGGAAGTCAACTTATTTATGAAGGATACTTCGCGAGATAAACGGTCAGTTCTTATTGATTCACTGTTTTCACATGAAGCATTTAATGATTACTGGACAATGAAATGGTGTGATGTTCTTAGAGTGAAGGCTGAGTTTCCGATCAACCTTTGGCCGAATGGCGTTCAGGCATATCATCGGTGGATTAAAGATGCAGTAACAAATAATATGCCGTACGATAAGTTTGCGACAGAGATGCTCACATCAAGTGGAAGTAACTTCAGAACTCCGGCGGTCAATTTTTTCCGTGCCATCCAGGGAGATTCCACAACAAATATTGCGAATGCTGTTGCTCTGACATTTATGGGGAGCCGGGCTGAGAACTGGCCCGAGGATAAGCGTGAAGACCTTGAGAAATTCTTTTCCCGCACTTCTTTCAAAGGGACTGCAGAATGGAAAGAGACCATTGTTACCTGTGACTTCTCTTCTATGGATAAAATCAATACGAACTACCCTGATGGATCCGCCGTTACTATATCTCCTCTAACCGACCCGCGATTTGTATTTTCCGACTGGCTGGTTTCCGAAGAAAATGAATGGTTTGCTAAATGCATGGCAAACAGAATATGGTTCTGGCTTATGGGGCGTGGGATTATTCATGAAGCAGATGATATCCGCAATGATAATCCGCCTTCAAATCCAGAGCTTCTTGCCTATTTAGAAAAGGAGCTTATCAAATCGGATTATGATCTTCAACACGTTTATAAATTAATTTTAAATTCCAGAACATATCAGCAGTCATCAATTCCGGCAGACGAAAGTGCCGATGTGGAAAAGTATTTTGCCGTATATCCTGTGAGACAGCTGGAGGCAGAAGTCCTTATTGACGCTATCTGCAAAATTACCGGAACAACAGAACAATATTCGAGTCCAATTCCTGAGCCATTTACTTTTATACCGGAAAGCGAACGCACAATTGCTCTGGCAGATGGAAGTATCACCAGCACGTTCCTGGAAATGTTCGGACGTCCTTCTCGAGACAGCGGATTTATTGCAGAAAGAAATGCTAATCCTACTTCGGCGCAACGACTTCACATGCTTAACTCTACTCATATCCTCAATAAGCTTTCCGGTAAACCAGCAAAAGGCAAAGGGAAGTATAAGGCAAAAAACACTAGCAAGGGGATAAATGCCAAATTCTCTGCCTGGAACAAGAAGAAGTCGGGGAAATGGAATAAAAAGAGTAAGAATAGAAGTAAAAATTGGAATGCTCTTCAGAGTGTGAGAGGATTATATCTGGCAATTCTCTCTCGCCAGCCTACATCGGATGAACTTAAGAAGGTAAAGGAGTTGAGTACTGTCACTAAAAAGAAATGGGAGGTTCTGCCAACTTTGGCTTGGGCCCTTATGAACTCAAAAGAGTTTATCTACAGACACTGATCGGAATATAAT